>DASYOA010000035.1:0-4917 GCA_036008265.1 Opitutaceae bacterium | reverse complement strand
GGCAGGCCGACCAGGCGGCGGGCCTCGGGATTGACCGACACGACCGTGATCGTGCGGTCGGTCAATTCGAACACGCCCATGGCGAAAGGGGCGTTGTCGTAGATGGCGCGCAGCAGCTGGATGGATTCGCGCTGGCCATGTTCAGCTTCGCGCCATTCGGTGACGTCCTGCACCGTGCCAAAAAAACCGGTGGGCTGGCCGCGGCCGTTGCGCACGGGGCGGCCGTGCACGTGGATGATTTTGTGCACGCCGGGCTTGGGTTCGATATGGACGTCAAGGGCGTAGTCGAAACTTTCTTTCCGGCTGCGTTGCACGACATCGAGCCAGCGCTGGCGGTCTTCGCCGACGGCACATTCGATGGTCTCGAGCAAGGAGGGTGGGGGCAGATGCGGATCGCGTTCAAAAATATGGTAGGTTTCCTCCGACCAGATCACCGGTGCGTTCGGGTCGAGGGGGCGCTGCCAGTGGCCGATCCGAGCAAATTGCTGGGCCTCGGCGAGAATGGCCTTGCTCTCAATCAACTCCTCCGCCTGCCGGCCGATCCGCTGCCGCAGCTGGCGCTGGCGCATCAGGGCCCAAAGCGTGATCAGAAGCACCACGGCCAGCGTGGCGGCAATGTAAACGACCAGCTCTTGGAAGGAGAGCCGATTGGGTTCAAACCGGCCGAACCATTTATTGTAAATCTGGGCGAATTCGCCCGTGCGTTGCAGGATCGCAAGGCCTTCATTGAGACGTGCGAGCAGCTGCGAATCCCCTTTGCGCACGGCAAAGCAAATGTGTATGTTGTAGCCGTCTACCGGCACACCAAGCGGGCGGATGTTGTTGAACTTGAAATGGTCGATGACAGAAAGGGCGGTCAGCCGGCTGGAGAAAACGGCATCATGCTGGCCGTCATTCAGCTCCTTGAATGCTTGTTGCAGCGAGTCTCCGTAAATAACGCGGGCATGCAGATGGTTGTCGCTCACGAACTGTTCCCCCACGCTGCCCTTGCTGACGACGACCAGTTCCCGGCCGTTGAGGTCGGAAATTTTCTGGATCAAATTTCTGTCTTTGCGGACGAACAGGGTGCCCTGTAATTCCAGGTACGGCACGGAGAAATCGATGTACTTTTCGCGCTCCGGCACACGGCCATAACCTGGCAGGATATCGCCTCCACCTGAGAGAAGGATGGATTGAAGATCGGCCCCCGATGAAGGCGTCCATTGGATATTGATATCCATGACGCGGGCGACGGCATCCAGCAATTCCACCGAAAACCCGGTGTATTGACCGGAAGGCCCGACAAAGAAGAACGGGTAGCTATTGGTTACGGTCGAGACGATCAGGGGCCGCGCAAAACGTGCGCTGTCGGAGGCGGGTGGCAAATCTGCCGACGCCGTTCCACCAACCATCAACAAAACGGCAAGCGGCAGGATGCTCCGGAGCAGGAGCCAGTGCCGCTGGTGGTGAAAGACTGATGGGTGGGGGGGCACAAAATTCTACTGCTGACATAATGGTGCTAGTCGTGAAGCGCCGCCGATACAAGCACGAGTATCCCTTTGCGCAGTCATTTTGCATTGTACTGGCGGCAGACAAACTAGATGTGCAAATCTGCAAAATCACGCCGTTTTTTAATTAAGAAGCCAGGAAGCCATGAAATTTTCCCGGGTTCTTGGGTTCCTAATCAAATTTTCGATTTTGCGTTGTCAGAAATGGCAATGATCGACATTAACGCGGGACACCAATTGCGGGCATAGTATATCGGCTATTATGTGTGCTTCCCAAGCATGAGAGGAGGGTTCGACTCCCTCTGCCCGCACCAATTTTCCATCGCAAGGCGATGGAAAATTGCCCTCCGAAGCCTTGGCGAAGGAGGGCTGTCCGTGAACGCTCAACGTCCAAAGTCCCGAGGCTAACCTACCGGGGCCGCTTCGATGGTGGGCTCGGCTGGTACCGGGCGGGCCAGGCCAAAATTGGCGAGTGCAGTCACAAAGACGTCGAGCGTGAAAGGTTTCTCGATCATGCGATCGACCCGCAGGCGCTGAAATTCGGCGCGATCGGTCTCGCTGAGCCGGCCGCTCATCACGAAGATCAGGCCGGCGAAGGGCAGGTCGCGGGCGCGGCGGGCGAGTTCGAGGCCATTCAGGCCGGGCATGTTGAGATCCAGGATGAGGACATCAAAGTTGCCCGGCGCGGCGGAAAGTTTTTCCCACGCCAGCCGGCCGTTGGCGAGCGTGGTGACTTGATGGCCGTGATACTGAAGAATCTCACAGACCAGGCTGGAGACGGCATCTTCATCATCCACGAGCAGGACGCGGGCGGTGCTGGGTAGGGCGGCGGAGGCGGTCGGAAGGACGGCGGGACTGGGAGCCGGTTCCGTGGAGATGCGGATGGGAAGGCAGAGGTTGAAGGCCGTGCCGGCACCGGGAACCGACTGCACATCGATGCTGCCACCCAGCTCAGTCACAAGATGCCAGACGGTGGCGAGGCCCAGGCCGGTGCCCTGGCCAACCGGCTTGGTTGTATAGAAGGGTTCAAAAATGCGCTCGAGCACATCGGGGGCCATACCCAGCCCGTTGTCGCGCACGGTGAGGCGGATCCAACCAGAAAAGGAAAAAGGGATGTGCGATGGGTTGAGCGGCATGGCCGCATCGGCTGGCAGGACCTTGGCTTCGATTTGGATCGACGGAGTCCATGTGCTGTGGGCGGGCTCGCGCGATAGTTTTTCGATGAGGGTGTCGCGGGCGTTGAGCAGGAGATTGACGATGATCTGGTGCAGATCGGTGCCGGACAGCCAGAGGGTCGGCAGGTCGGAGGCAATGGTGCAGTCGAGGCGGATGCGCCGGTCGATGGCGTGGCGGAGCAGTTCGATATCGCTCTCGATGGCGGTGCGCAGGCGGATTTTTTCCGGCTTGCGGTCGGCTTTGCGCTGGAAGGTGAGGAGCCGGCGGGTGATCTCGGCGGCGCGGATGGACGCATCAATGATGGTTTGCAGTTCTGAGGATAGCGCGGTCTGGCGATACTCATGCTGGAGCGCATCGGCCTTGAGCAGGATGGGCGTGAGCAGATTATTGAACTCGTGGGCGATGCCGCCGACCAGTTCGCCGACGGCGCGCAGCCGGCGGCTTTGGGCGATTTCCGCGTCCTTGTGGACCCGGTCGGTGATGTCCTCGGCGATGAGGCAAAAACGCGGGCGTTTGCTGGCGCGGCCCAGCGGCACCAGCGTGACGGCGAGATCGCGATGGGTGGCGTTGAGGCGCAGCGTCGTTTTGAACGGAGCGCCGGTGGCCGGATGGCGGGTAAACAATTCCGTCCAGAAAACGACCTGCTCCGGCGGCATGCCCAGCTCGGCAAAGGAGCGGCCCGGGGTGATCTGGGCGGGCAGGCCGACCAGGCGGCGGGCCTCGGGATTGACCGACACGACCGTGATCGTGCGGTCGGTCAATTCGAACACGCCCATGGCGAAAGGGGCGTTGTCGTAGATGGCGCGCAGCAGCTGGATGGATTCGCGCTGGCCGCGTTCAGCCTCGCGCCATTCGGTGACATCCTGCACCGTGCCAAAAAAACCGGTGGGCTGGCCGTGGGCGTTGCGCACGGGGCGGCCGTGCACATGGATGATTTTTTTTATGCCGGGCTTGGGTTCGATGCGGATGTCGAGGGCATAGTCGAAACTTTCTTTCCGGCTGCGTTGCACGAGATCGAGCCAGCGCTGGCGGTCTTCGCCCATGGCGCAGTCGATGATCACGGAGACGGGTGGCGGGGGCAGATGCGGATCGCGTTCAAAAATATGGTAGGTTTCCTCCGACCAGATCACCGGTGCGTTCGGGTCGAGGGGGCGCTGCCAGTGGCCGATCCGAGCAAATTGCTGGGCCTCGGCCAGGATGACCTTGCTCTCAATCAACTCCTCCGCCTGTCGGATGATGCGTTGCCACAGCTGCCGCTGGCGCATCAGGGCCCAAAGGGTGATAAAGAGCGCGATGGCAAGCGTGGCGGCAATATAAGGCCCAAAAGTGACGAGCTGAAGGTAGGAATTTTTTTGGGGTTCAAACTGGCCGAACCATTTATTGTAAATCCGGGCGAATTCGCCCGTGCGTTGGAGGATCGCAAGGCCTTCATTGATCCGTGCGAGCAAGGGCGTGTCTCCCTTGTGCACCGCGAAGCAAAGCAATACGGGGTACCCGTCCACCGGCAGACCGAGGGGACGAACGTTGCTGAATTTAAAATGATCGATGATGGAGAGGGCGGTCAGCCGGCTGGAAAAAACGGCATCATGCTGGCCGTCATTCAACTCACGGATCGCCTGTTCGAGCGAACCCTCGTAAACAACGTGGGCGGCGAGATGATAATCGCTCACGAACTGGTCTCCCACGCTGCCCTTGCTGACGATGACCAGTTCCCGGCCGTTGAGATCGGAAATTCCATGGATCAAATTTTTTTCCCGGCGAACAACCAGGGTGCCCTGCAATTCGAGATAGGGCACTGAAAAATCGAAACGCTTTTCCCGCTGCGGCATACGGGCAAGGTAGGGTATGACGATGCTTTCATTCGAGATTAGCAATGAATCAAAGTCGGCCCCCGATTCGGGCCGGTTCATCTTGATGTCCATCACGCGCGCGACCGCGTCCAGCAAGTCCACCGCAAACCCCATATATTCGCCGGAAAGTCCGATAAAGGACATCGGATAGCTATTGGTCTCGGGCAGGACAACGATGGGCTGGGAAAAATGCCCGCTGTCGGAGACAGGTGACGGCTCTGCCGCCACGGTCCGACCAACCAGCAAGCAAGCGGCCAACGACATGATGCTCCGCGGCAAAAGCCAATGCCGCGGGCAGAAGGGGACTGATGAGCTTATGGGCACGAAATTCTACGGATCGACATTGAACGACAGGAGGCTATCCGAAAAAGCAAAATGCACAGCGAAAAAGGCGCGGTCCGGTT
>DASYOA010000034.1:0-3470 GCA_036008265.1 Opitutaceae bacterium | reverse complement strand
TGGCGTTTCTCCTCCGTGATGTCCACGATGGTCGTGACCTCGTGGATCTGGCCGGTGCGCAGATCGGGGAAACGCCGGGCGGTCAGCAACGCCCAAACGATCTCGCCGTTCGGGCGGACATAACGTTTCTCCAGCGAGAAGACGTTGATCTCGCCTCGCTCGACCCGGGCGGTCAGTTCGTCCTGCTTGGCCTGGTCTTCAGGATGCGTCACTTTTCGATAGGCGGCGGGATCGCTTTGCGCCGCCTCGCGCCCCACCCCGGTGATGCGCATGTGGGCATTGTTGACCAGGCGGGTCTCGGGATGGCCGACAATAATCCAAGTCAGGGCGACCGGCGCAGAGTCGAAAATAGCCTTCAAGCGCACATGCTCCAGCTCGGCGCTCTCCTGCATTTTCCTCAGCTCGACGTTCGTCTGGTGGAACTGTTTTGTCATGACCTCCGCCAGCTCCTGCGCCCGGCTTTTCGTGGTGCCCATCGACCAAAACACCCAGCCGCTGAGCAGGCTCACCATCAGGCCGCCGACAAGAATGCTGTACTGAAAAGCGTGGCTGCCGGCAGCGTCGAAGGCTGGCGTCGCGATAAAACAAACGGTCCAGCCATTGGTGCCACGTCCCATTAGATCGACATGCCTGAATCCAACCAATCTTCCATCGTGGAGCCACGGCTCAATGGATGGCACGAGGGTGGAGGCAATCAAATGTTTCGTGTTGGCCAGGACAAAGGTCCCGGGCGAAATCACATCACGGCCATCATAAATCTCATAGTCGAGCTGTCCCCCTGACAAATCACTCCAGTCATAGACGATATTATCGAGGCGGATCCGGGCTGACACCCATCCTTGCAAGCGCTCACGACGCTCTTCCGTCGTAGCTGGCACCACACCCTTCGAATAAATGGGTATATACATGAGGCATGCAGGCCGCTTGGTGTTTTCCAAGAGCAGAAAGGTATGCTTCGAAAGCGCCGGCCGGCCTGTGAGCATCGCTCGTTCGAGCGCTTCGCTTCGCGTCTGATCCGTGCCCACATCCAAGCCGATCCCGAGCTGGGAGTAGTTGAATGACCGGGCATAACGAATGAGATAAAGCTCCGGGCGGTTGCCACTGGTTTGGAGGGTGAAATCCGGTTCGTGCTTGGCCTTTACGTCCGCCAGAAACACCGGTAACCGTTCGCGTGGCACGCGTTCAATATAGGTGAATCCCGCCACGTATTGCTGGACCAGCGGCAAGACGCCATCGGCAAAGGACGCCCACTCCGTCCGATCAAACGGATCATGCGCATCGTTCGCATCGAACAAGGCCCGCTCGCTTCGCAAGACCACTTCGAGTTCAAGCAGGCGCTCTTTCAAGTTGCCCATCGGACGGTCAGTCATTCGCGCGAACCGCTCCGTATCGGCCAGGCGCGCCTGCTTTTGCGCAAACCACCACCCCGCGACCGAAAGCGCCACCCCACCAACGACAATCGCCAATGATCGAAAAAGGGTACTGCGTTTTGTAAACGCAATCTTGGGGGAGGGATTCACGGGTATAATGCCCTATCAAGCCGGCAGGGATATTCCCTGTAGTGACGAAGGGATTACAGCAGGCCAAAACAAATCCACCCAAACAGGGTGATCTCCCTAACCCAAATGCCAATCAACTAACACAATGTTCCTTTGGTCGTGCGGATCCTTGTTTGTCATTCTGTGCGCAGCAAAGAATCCAATTTGATATCGCCAACAGAGTCGCACGGGATGTCGGACTTCGGCCTCGGTGCTTCGCTGCGCTCAGAATGACAAGACAGCAGGTCGGGCTTTATGCCCGACCTCCGCCTTTGCCGAACGGGCTTGTCGAAACGGCTCAAGCTACGGCGGGCAAGCGGCGGGGATGAACCCCGACCTACAGCGAGGGCTTGCCGGGCGGCGGGTGCTGCGGTAACCTGCAAAGTTTCGTGTTTTCCATGCTCACCGACCTGTTGTCCATCCTCACCGACCGCCAGTGGCTGTGGATCGCCGCGGGATTTTACCTCGCGGGGTTCGCGCTGGGCACGATGGCCTTGCTGCGCGAGCGGCAGCACTCCCGCGTGCTCATGTATATTCTCATCGCCTCCGGCTATGGGCTGCAAAACGTCGGCTTGTGGCTGCGCGGACAGGCGGAGCACGGCTGCCCGCTGGGCAATCAATTCGAGATTTTCCAATTCACCGCCTGGTCGGCCACGACACTGTTCCTCGTCATTGGCGCAACCTTCCGCCTGAGCCTGCTCGGCTATTTCACCTCGGCGCTGATGGCCGCGCTGACCGTCGTGTCGCTGGCCATTCCCTCGTGGGACGCCACCCACCGGGCCAATGTTTTCGGCGGCAATCCCTGGCTCGAGCTGCACGCGGCGCTGGCGCTTTTCAGTTATGGCGTATTTGCACTGCTCGCCCTCACCTCGCTGCTTTTCCTGCTGAGAAATTATTCGCTGAAGCACAAGCGGCTGGGCGGCTGGTTTTCCTTCCTGCCCTCGATCAT
Source organism: Opitutaceae bacterium (assembly GCA_036008265.1). Classification (GTDB taxonomy): domain Bacteria; phylum Verrucomicrobiota; class Verrucomicrobiia; order Opitutales; family Opitutaceae; genus DASRHD01. Next base: position 983 of record DASYOA010000034.1, on the reverse strand, counting down.
CGAGCTCGACCAGATCAGCCTGCGGCTGCTCGCGGCCGGCGTGGTGCTGCTCACGGCTTCATTGGCGGTCGGCTCCGTGTGGTGGTTGCGCGACCCGCCCGGCAGCGTGCACATGGTGGCGGTGACCATCGCGGTGTGGCTGGCCTATGCGATTGCGCTCGGGCTGCGCCTGCGCGGCGCACTCATCGCCCAGCGCTTCGCCTGGGCGTGCACGGTTTTGTTTGTCGCCGCCCTGGTCTCGCTTGATACCGTGGACCATGGCAGCCATCCCGCGTCGGCAGCCCGTGCAGTTTCGAACCAGCCATGAGCGCGGCCGGCGGCATTTTTTTTCATCTCGGCGCAAGCCATCACACCGCGCCGCTCGCCTTGCGCGAGAAACTGGCACTCACGCCGGAAAAGACCGCCGCACTCGGCGCCCGCCTTGGCGCAGCCGGCGAATTGCGCGAGTGGGCCGTGCTCAGCACATGCAACCGGGTCGAGTTTTATGGCGTGGCCGGGTCGCCCGCCGCCATCGACCACCTGCAGGCGGAGTTTTGCGCGCTGCTGGAATGTTCCCCCGCGGATTTCGCCGGCGCGGCACGGCGGACGTTTGGCCTGGAGGCGCTCCGCCACCTGCTCGTCGTCGCCGCCGGGCTCGATTCGCAGATGCTCGGCGAGACGGAAATTTTCGGCCAGGTGAAGGACGCCTATGCCGGCGCCCTGCACCGCGGCACGGCCGGCCCGGCGCTCAACCGCGCCTTTCAAAAAACTTTCCAAGCCGCGAAATTCGTGCGCACGCACACCGCCATCACGGAAGGCCAGGTCAGCGTGGCCAGCGTGGCGGTGGATCTCGCGCTGAAGATTTTCGGCGGTCTGCGCACGGTGCGCGTGCTGCTGCTCGGGGCGGGCGAGATCGGCGAAAAAACCGCCCGGGCCTTCCGGAGCCGCGGGGCGGAGGCGCTCACGGTCGCAAGCCGGCGGCTGGAACGCGCGATGGAGCTGGC
>DASYOA010000033.1:0-2621 GCA_036008265.1 Opitutaceae bacterium | reverse complement strand
GGATACCAGTGGTTTCTGCTGTTCGACCAGGATACAAAAATTTTTCCCGCCACCATCCCCGCCCTCATCGAGGCCTATGCCCACTGCTACTCGGAGCTGGGCGATAAACTCGGCCTTCTTGGCTCCAATTATCACCTGCACGTGATGAAAGAGGACCAGATCTTCGACGGCAACGTGCCCTTTTGCCAGGGCAAGCCATGGTCGACCGGAAAGCTCATTCTCACCTCGGGCACCCTCATGCATTGGCAAAACTTCAAGGCCATCGGCCCCTTTCGCGAGGATTTGTTCATCGACCACGTCGATCATGAATATCAGTTGAGGGCCATGCGCCGGGGCCTGGTCGTCGCGCGCACCGCCCTTCCCCTGCTGGTTCACCGGCTCGGCCTGCAGCACAAACGGCGCGCCTTGCTGGCTTTTGGCCAGAAAAAAATGACGAGCTATTATTCCCCTTTGCGCCGCTATTACCAAATTCGCAACTTTGCCGCGCTGGCCCGCGAATATGAAAATGAATTTCCAGAAGTCATCGGGTTTATCCGCCTTTCGGTCAGACGCGAAACCCTCCGGGCGTTGAAGTATGAAGGCGGGTTGGGCAAGAACCTGATCTCCATTTGGCTTGCCCTGCGGGATGGCCGGCGCGGCATTACCGGCAAGTATAACGGCCGTTTCGCCCTTTAAACATCCCGCGGCCATGCCGACCACGCCCAAGATCAGCGTCCTGATCCCCAGTTTCAACTACGCGCGCTTTTTGCCGATGGCGATCGAGTCGGTGCTCGCGCAGGATTTTACTGATTTTGAAATCATCATTAGCGACGATGCCTCGACCGATGAATCCGCCGACGTCATCCGGCGGTACGCGGCCAAGGATTCCCGCATCCGCGGCGAGCTCCATCCCGCCAACCTTGGCATGGTGGCCAACTGGAACTGGTGCCTGCAACAAGCCCGCGGGGAATACATAAAATACCTTGGCGGCGATGACTGCCTCGCCTCGCGCCACGCGCTCGGGCGCATGGCCGCCCTGCTTAGTGCGCATCCGCAGGCGACGCTGGCCGCCTCGGCCCGCCTGATCCTTGACGAAAACTCGGAAGTGACCGAACTCTGGGATGAATTGCACCGGCCAGGGATGCACAGCGGGCCGAAGACGATCGCACGTTGTTTGCGCACCAACCGCAACCTGGTTGGCGAACCCGCCGCCGTCATGTTTCGGCGGGGTGCGGCGAGCCGGGGGTTCGATCCCGCGCTGCGTCAGATTGTTGACCTGGAGATGTGGTTCCACCTCCTCCTGCAAGGTGATCTTGTTTATACACCGGAGCCCTTGTGTGTTTTTCGCCGCCATAGCGGCCAGCAAACCGCGATCAACCGCGAATCCCGCGTGGGCGACACGGAAATGATCCAATTGTTGACGCAGTACCTGGCCGACCCGGCTTTTCGCTCGCGCACCGGCCTGAGCTCGCTCTCCTACCGGCGGGTTTTATTTCGCGGCCTGCATTACTTGCGCAAAAGCGCATCCTCTCATCCCAACCTTAAAACCATCCCCGAGCTGCTGCAGGCCCAACTGCCGCGCCGTTGGTGGATGGTTTGCTGGCTGTTGCACCGCGTGACCCAGCCTTTCGAAAACCTGCGCCGTGCCATCCGGCTGCGCCGCCTCCGCAAGACGGTCCAAGCTGCAACCGAACAACTGGCCTTCTTGCGCATGCTCAGTCCGGCGCAGGCCGCGCCCCGCATCCTCGTCATCCGCCGCCGCTATCTCGGCGACATCGTTCTCCTCGGCTCCGTTTTCCGCAGCCTGCGGCGGCATTGGCCGCAGGCGCACCTGGCCGTTCTCGTCGAGCGCGCCTACGCCGGCGTTCCAGCGATGAATCCCGCCGTGGATGACATCCTTGAAATGCCCCACGGCTTGCTCGCCTGGTGGCGGCTCGCCCGCACGTTGCGCCGGGAAAAGTTTACGCTCGTGCTCGATTTCGACAACCGCCGCAAGACCGCCCTGATCACCCGCCTTTCCGGGGCCGCTGGCCGCGTGACCCTGCATCACGGGCCGAAAGTCTGCTGGCCGCGTTACTATACCCGGCACGAAGCTGTCGAGGATGATTTTTTAGTGAACCGGCACATCACCGATTATTATCATCGCCTGCTGCGGGCGGTGGACGTGCCGCTGGTTTCGGAGCCCTTTTTGCTCACCCCGCGGCCCGCTGATTTGGAGTTTGTCCGTCAGCTACCTGAACTCGCCAACCTGCCGCCGGGCCGGCCCCGGTTACTGGTGCATCCCGGCAGCCGCAGCCCTTACCGCGTGTGGCCCGCCGAGGCCTTCGCGGAAGTTTGCGACCGCCTGCAAACCGAAGGCACCGCCAGTGTGATCCTGGTGGCCGGTCCGGCCGAGCAGGCCATCGTGAGTGCGATCCGCCAGCACATGCGAACACCTGTCGTCTGCCTGCAGCAGACGCTCGCGGTGCCACAGCTCGCCGCCCTTTTCGCCAGCGTCGATTTGCTTCTCTGCCACGACAGCGGGCCCATGCATCTCGCCGCCGCCGTGGGCACGCGCGTGGTCGCGCTCTACGGTTCGCAAAATCCCGCCAACTGGCGACCGCTCGGCGCCCACCACATCGTACTCCAGCCGCCGCTGCCCT
>DASYOA010000032.1:0-1736 GCA_036008265.1 Opitutaceae bacterium | reverse complement strand
TACCGCTCGTCTCCACCGTGCTCATGACGGCCACGCTCGCGAAAATCGCGGGCTGCCCGGAGATCGCCGTCTGCACGCCGTCCGACCGCGAGGGCCGGATCGCCGACGGCATCCTGGCGGCGTTGCACCTCGTAGGCGCGCGCGAAGTTTATGCCATCGGCGGCGTGCATGCCATTGGCGTGATGGCCTACGGCACCGCCACGATCCCGGCCGTGGACAAGATTTTTGGCCCCGGCAATGCCTACGTCTGCGAGGCCAAGCGCCAGGTCTTCGGCGCCGTCGGCGTGGATTCGCTGCCCGGCCCGAGCGAGGTGATGATCATCGCCGATGGCAGCGCGCGCGCCGATTTCATCGCGGCCGATCTCTTGGCTCAAGCCGAGCACGGCTCGGGCAAGGAAAAGATCTACCTCGTCACCACCTCGGAGAAAGTCATCGACGCTGTCACCACGGAAATCGCCACGCAGCTCAAGAGCCTGTTGCGCTCGGGGCAGGCGCAGCGCGTGCTCGACCACGGGTTTCTCGCCGTCGAGGTGAAGACGTTTACCCAGGCCGCCGAGGTGGCCAACTACGTCGCGCCCGAGCACCTGGAGTTGTTCGTCGATAAAAAATCCGCCGCCCTGCTCGTGAAGAAAATCACCACGGCCGGCGCCATCATGCTCGGCGCGGATACGCCGACGGCCCTGGGCGATTTCACCGCCGGTCCCAGCCACGTGCTGCCGACCGGCCGCGCCGGGCGTTTCTTCAGCGGCCTGCGCGTGGCGGATTTCCTGCGCCGCACCAGCCTCATCCGCTACGACCGCGCCAGCGTGAAGAAAGGCAACAAAGTCGTCGCCGCCTTTGCGCGCATGGAACAACTCGACGCCCACGGGCGCAGCGTGGAAATTCGCACGAAAGGGTAGCCCGCGCATTTCCATGTCTGACCTCGATTCGTTCTCGTTACCGCATATCGCCAAGCTTCACGCCTACACGCCCGGGCTCCAGCCGGGCGAATCCGGCTGGCTGAAACTCAACACCAACGAGAATCCCTATCCGCCAAGCCCGCGGGTGGTTGAGGCGCTGCTCCGCGAGATCGGCGCCGATGGCGCGTCGCTGCGGCTGTATCCCAACCCGACCAGCGCGCCGCTGCGGGCCGCGCTCGCCAAACATCACGGGCTGAAGCCGGAAAATGTTTTTGTCGGCAATGGTTCCGACGACGTGCTCAACCTGCTGGTGCGCTGCTTCTGCGCGCCGACGGTCGCGGCCGGCTTCACCTGGCCCAGCTACTCGCTTTATCCCGTGCTCGTTGAAATCCAGGACGGCCGCGCGGCCATGATTGAGTTTGATCGCACGATGGGCCTGCCGCTGAAAAAAATCGCCGCCTCGAGCGCGAAGGCGTTTTTCCTCACTTCGCCCAACGCGCCCACCGGGGTTGGCTTTGCGAATGCTGAAATCGAGAAAATCCTGGGCCTGTTTTCCGGGATTGTCGTCGTGGACGAAGCCTATGCATCGTTTGCGAACGAAAACACGGTGCCGTTGCTCGCGCGTTGTTCACGACTGATCGTCGTTCGCACCTTCTCCAAGTCGCACGCGCTGGCCGGCATTCGCGTGGGTTATGCGCTCGCGCACCCCGACCTCATCGGCCTGCTCGACCGGGTGAAAGACAGCTACAATGTCAGCCGCCTGTCGCAGGCCGCCGCGCTCGCCGCGCTCGGCGACACCGGTTACTACGACGCCGTCATCGGCAGGATCAAGGCCAC
>DASYOA010000031.1:0-6427 GCA_036008265.1 Opitutaceae bacterium | reverse complement strand
CTTGCGGCCGGAGGATTTGCTGGGCCGCGGCTACGCCTTGATCTGGCTCGACCCGGGCCATTCCGCGCTCATGGCCTTGCAAAAGCATGCCGACCAGCTCCGTCGCACCGCCGCCGCGCTGCCTCCGACGACCATCGATCCGCTCGATGCGAGCATCCCGGACAACTGGTGGCCTAGGTGAGATCAGAAACTAACCACTGATTTAGTTTTGAGAACCGCGAATAAACGCGAATTTTTTCAGATCGGAGTTTTAACAATCCTTCGCCCCTTCGACAGGCTCAGGGCTATGGATGGCACGGCCACTAATGCGCACTAATTGGCACTAATAATCCTCTGCGGATGATCGCGTGTATTCGCGTTCATCTGCGGTTAAAACAGGATTGGCCATGGGCGGTTATTTTTTCCAGAATTTCCACCAAGTTTTTTTCGCGCGGAGCCGCGCCGCCTCGGCCCTGGCCACGTTGTCATCGTGCAGGACCTGCCAGAGCGCGGTGCCACCGTATTCGGCGAAGAGGTGCCCGCAGGACGCACAGCGATATTCGCGGATCTCCTGGCCGGTAAAAGTATTCTTTTCGACGAAATCCGAAGGCCCGCCGCACTTGGGGCAAACTGGATCGGTGGTAAAGCGCGGCATGGAGATGGAAAAAAGGAAAGAACGAAGTCCGGGCGAGCTTATTTCTTTACGGTCGGCCGCGCTTGCGATTGGGGTCAAAGTTGGCAGGCTGCGAGGGAGGAAATTGCGGAGTTCTGCCCTTATGCTTTGGTTGCCCCGTCCATCGATTCATTCCCCATGATTTCACCCACCCGAAAACTCCGTTGGGGCGTGCTCGGATATGCGCGCATCGCCCGGGAAACGCTCATCCCGGCCATCCTGCGTTCGGACAATTCCGAGTTTTATGCGCTCGCGTCGCGCGATGAGGCCAAGCTGGCCGAGGGCCGCGCGCGTTTTCCCAGCCTGGCCAAAACCTACCGTGGCTACGAGGAATTGTTGCGCGACCCGGCGGTCGAGGCGGTTTACATCCCGCTGCCCAACGCCCAGCACTGCGAGTGGGCGATCAAGGCGGCGGAACACGGCAAGCACGTGCTTTGCGAAAAACCGCTCGCGCTTACGGCCGCCGAGGTGCGCGAAATGATCGCGGCGAGCACCGCCCACGGCGTCACGCTCATGGAAGCGGTCATGTATCGTTACTCCACGCGCACCCGGCAGGTGATCGAGGTGCTCCGCAGCGGTGCGCTCGGCGAAATCAAATTTATCAACGCGAGCTTCCGTTTCCTGCTCACGAACCCGGCCTCGATCAAACTCAAGCCGGAGCTTGGCGGCGGCGCGCTCTATGATGTCGGATGTTATCCGGTGAACTTTGCGGGCCTCGTGGCGGACACGGTTGCGGGCGGCACGGCGGTCGCACGCCCGGTCTCGGTTTCAGCGGAATGCGTGCGCACGGGCGGCGTCGACGAGACTTGCTCGGCGCTCTTGAGATATCCCTCCGGCCTGATCGCCGCACTGCACTGCGGATTCAATGCGCACAAACGCGTCGGGGCGGAAATCATCGGCACGCGGGGTGTGCTCGGGGTGCCCGACGCGTTTTTCGAAAATGCCGGCGCGCTCGTGCTCACGCAGGACGCCGTGCGCCGAGAAATCCCCGTGCCGGCGAGCGACCGCTACCGCCTCGAGGTCGAGGACTTCGCCGACGCCGTGCTCCAGCGCCGGGCGCCACAGCTCGGCCTCGAGGAAAGCCTGCGCAATGCCGGGGTCATCGACCAGTTGTTCGCGGCGATGGCGGCGAAGTGATGGAACTTGCAGCCGAGTTGGGTGGTCAGTGGCGCGGACCGGGTCCTTCAGGCAGGTATCCGGTCACTCCACGCGTAAGACCATGACCTTATGTTGAGATGGACGCTTATCTTTCTCGTTTTGCTTATCGGCGGCTGCGGCACGCCATCCGCCCCGCACGCCGCCTATCCGGCGACCTATAGTATCCAGGTCGACAACACGCCGGCTCATTCCGACACCAGCCCGCAAAACCCAAGCCTGAGCCCGACGCAGGATGTCGCGGTCGTGGGCGGCCAGCTGTTGTATTACCAGGTCGTTTCGCCTGTCGACGTCACGGTGTATTTTTATGGCATGGAAGGGGAGGGCCAGCGTGTGTTCCTCGGCCAGATGCAGGGACGGACCTTCGCCTCGTCGGTCACGCCGAACACGAACGCCTTGGAATTTGTCTTTGTCGCCACGCAACCGAACAGCAGCGTGACGTTGAAATTCACGCTCTCGGACCAGCCGATCGCACCCGTGGCCGCACCCTGATGGTGCCGCGAGCCGGAGTGCCGGCACGGTGTCGGGAGATCGGCCGGCCGGCGGGTTCATGGCTGCTCTTGCGAAAAGCAGCTTTGCAGAAACGCGGTGGCCTGCCCTGCGTAGCCATGGGCCGGGCTGGTTTTCGTGGGCGCGAGATCGGGCCGCGCGTTGAGCACGAGCAGGTCGTGGCCGGCGCAGCCGGTTGGTTCATGGAGAAACGGCAGCGGGCTGCCGGGCGTGGGTGTGGGCGTGGGCGTGGGCGGCGGACGAGGCATCGTCCGGCCGGGCATCGGATGGCGGGTGTGGTTCATTGGGATGGCGGGTTGATGTCCGCCTCCGCTGCTTCACCGGCCGGGGTAAATAAAAAACCCCCTCCGGTTGGCACCGGAGGGGGCGAAAGTGGCGAAACTTCACTCCCCTCGCAGTGCGCGAGAAATGGCGACGACAACGGAGACCACGGCCGAAGATCCGAGGAGAGAAGAAGAAAACGTCGTGCCAGCGAGGTTCATGAAAGGAAGGGCAAGAAGACGGAGTTTGCGGCCCGTGTCAAGGCGTGCCACCGCCTCACGCCGCCGGTGGCTTGCCGAAATGGGCCGCATGCGCGGCGTAGGACGCGGTGTCGGCCAGCATGGCGTCGATGGTTGCGATCAGCGGTGGCGCCGTGACCAGGCCGGAGAACACGGCCTTGTCGCCGATCGGGTCCTCGATCACGAAGGCCGGACGTTGCGTGATTTGCAGCGCGTGAAACTCGGCCGTGCTGGCGCGCACGCGGGTCTCGATTTCGCCCGACTGTGCGCGCTTCCGAAGTTTTTCGCCATCGAGGCCGGTGGCCTGAGCCGCGACGGCAATGGCCTCAGCCATGTCACCGATCTTGCGGCCTTCGCGGAGCGCGGCATGGGCCAGCGCGAGGCGCAGGCGGTCATCGGTGAAACCGAAATCCCGGCCCGCCTCGGCCACAAGGTTGGGCGAATGGTAGAGGCCTTTGCGCTCGGGTTCGAACCAGCCCGAGTTCAGCACATACGGCGAGTGCATGACCATGCCGCTGCGTCGGTAAAACCAGTCGCACTGCTCGCGCGAGGCGGGAAAGTCGCCCGGGTTCATCAGGGCGATTTTCCACGCAAATTCCACGCGGCTGGCGTAGCGGGTCTTCAGCTCCGACCAGGCGGGCTCGGCCCAGTGGCACCACGAGGAAAGGATTTCGAGGTAGCAGGTGACTTTCATGTGTGGGCTGCCGTTTTAAATAAAAGCCCCGGCGCGTCAACCGAACGAAGAGGTCAACGCCGCATTGCGCCGGCGATTTTTGGGCGGCGGGCCTTTGATCGGCAAAATTTTATCCCGCATCACTCACGCTCCCTCAGATGGGCGATGCGCCCTGTCGGGCCGACTTGGTCGGGGCTACCGCGACGAAGTCGCCTTGCACTCTGCTGGCCGCAGAGTGCAAGCGGATGCACCGGCTCAGAAAAAAATATGGTGCATCCGGGTTATCGCTTCGCATTTTTTCCGGGGCTGGTTATTTTTCAGGACATGGTTTGCGATAAAACGAACCCCTCGTGCGCAGCGACCTGCCGCCGGGCGATGCTGTTGCTCGCGCTCGCGTTGGTTCCGGCCCTGCTCACGGGCTGGCTGCATCCGAAGCGGCCGGCGTGGAGCTGGACGCGGCCGGCCGTGACCGAACTCGCGCTGGCCGATGCCGAGCGCCTGACCCCGCCGGTCATCTGGCTGGATGCGCGCCCCGATGAGGAATATGCCGCGCAGCATGTGCCTGGCGCGCTTTCCCTTAACGAAGACCGTTGGGAGGAGCTCCTGCCAAAATTCATGGCGGTGTGGCAGCCGGGCACGCGCGTGGTGGTCTACTGCGACAGCCAGCGGTGCGACGCGAGCCGGGCGGTGGCGGTGCGACTGCGCCACGAATTGCAGATCAATAATGTGTTTGTGCTGCAGGGCGGTTGGAAGGCATGGCTGGAGGTGCATAAACCATGAACTGGCTCACGCGCATACCGAGGCTTCTTGCGGGCGGAGTTTTCCTCGTGGCGGGCGTGCTCAAGGTGCTCGATCCCGCCCGCTTCGCGGCGGACATCGATCACTTCCGGCTGCTGCCGTATTTTGCCGTGGCGCCGCTCGCGCTTTATTTGCCGTGGCTGGAAATCATCTGCGGCCTGGCGGTGTTGGTGGGCGCGTGGCGCCGCAGCGCGCTGGTCCTGCTGTTCGCGCTGACGGTCGTCTTCATCGCCGCCATCACTTCGGCCTGGATGCGCGGACTCGACATCCGGTGCGGTTGTTTTGGCGCGGCCAGCACGGCTCCGCTGGTCGTCGACTTGGTTTTTGATCTCGTTCTCGGCGGTGTGCTTGTTTGGCTGTGGCGCGTGGAGCGCCGGGCGGAATCTCCGCGCAAGGACTGACTTGCACCAATGAACACAGACCCCGACATCGCCGACGCTTTAAAAAAGATGGAGATTACCGGTGCGCGCCGCCATGTGTTCCTGTGCGTCGGGCCCAACTGCTGCGCGACCGAGGCCGGCCTCGCCACGTGGGACGTCCTCAAGGCGCGGCTGAAGGAAATGAACCTGCCCGCGCTGCGCACGAAGGCCGCATGCTTCCGCATCTGCCGCGGCGGACCATGGATGGTCATTTATCCCGATGGCATCTGGTATGGCGGCGTCACACCCGACCGCTGCGAACGCATCGTGCGCGAACACATTGTGGGCGGCCGTCCCGTCGCGGAGTGGATCGCGCAAACACACCCGCTGATATAAACCGTGGCCGAATATCTTCACCACGGAGGCACGGAGGACACGGAGATAAATCCAAAAAGTCTATTCTTTGCTCCGTGTCTCCGTGGTGAATCAGGTTTTTATCCGGCCTTCGCCGCGGCGATCTCGTCGCGGGTGAGCGTGCCGGGGATGTGGCGTTTGCCCCATTTCACCAGCGCGGCCAGCACCGGCTGGAGATCCCGGCCTTTTCGCGTGAGCGTGTAGGCATGCCGCGGCGGATTCTGCTGATAGGGTGCGCTCTCGATTAGCCCGGCCTTTTCCAACCGGGCCAGCCGGTCGGCCAGGAGGTTGGTCGGGATGCCTTCCGGCGAGACGGCAAATTCGCCGTAGCGGGATTTGCCCCAGAAAAGATCACGGATGATCAGCAGCGTCCAGCGATCGCCCAGCAAATCGAGCGAGCAGCCGATGGGGCAGGGCGAGCGGCGGACGGCGGAGGAACGACGGCGGGTGCGGGTCATGACGGCAGGATAAACTTTAGACTTGCAAAAAGCAAGTCACGAGGTTCATGGTGTCACTTGCAAAGTAAAAGTAACTAAATCCATCCTCGTCATGAAAACATCCTCCCTCCCTCGTTTTTTGATGCTGCTCGCCGCCTGGGGCCTGGCCGTGGCCGCCGCCGGCAGCGTGCATTTGCTTCTTCACCTGCCGCCGTACGTCGTGCCCGTGCTGGCCGCGAGCCTGACCATTGGCTTGACCGTGGCCGTCTTCCGGGACGGCTGGATCAGTGAAACCATCCGGAAACTCAGCATGCGACAGGTGATCGCGGTGCATGTGGGCCGGTTTGTCGGATTATATTTTGTGTGGCTGTACACCCAGGGCCGGCTGCCGGCGGAGTTCGCCCATCGCGCGGGCTGGGGCGATGCCCTGGCGGCGGCGGGCGCACTCGTTCTTTTGTTCTGGCCGGAAGGATCGGGTTTCAGGCGCGCCCTTTGGCTGTGGAATATCGTCGGGCTGGCCGATTTATTCGTCGCCGTGGGCACGGCGGGCTGGCTCAATCTCGCCCGGCCCGGTTCGATGATCGAGATGGCTGGCCTGCCCCTCGCGCTTGTGCCGCTCTGGGGCGTACCGATCTATATGACCAGCCACTTCGTCATCTTCCGCCGGCTTTGCCGCGAAGCGTGCGCCGCAGCCGATGCATCGGATCCCGACGCTCAAGCCATGGCCAAAACCTGATTCGAGAATTCGACATTCAACGTCCAGCGTTGGATGTTGGACGTTGAATGTTGGATGTTGAATGTTCCGCCCGCCGCCGGCGGGCGGAACGTCCAACATCCTCCTTCGCCAAGGCTACGGAGGACAGGTCCAATATCGGGCGCTGAACGTTGAACCTCGAATCAGGTTTTGGCCATGGCTTGAGCATCGGTAT
>DASYOA010000030.1:0-2981 GCA_036008265.1 Opitutaceae bacterium | reverse complement strand
AACCGCGAACGACGACAAGGCGGGCTTTAAATCTTAGCCGAAGTAGCCGACCAGTTTCTTCGCGTAGGGCTGGTAGAGCGGATGGGTCGGCGTGCCGTCGAGGTTGCGCCCGAAGCAAAACACGATGTTTGGTGCGCAGGCCTCGCGCAGGATGGCTTCGACCTCGATGCCGCGGTTGAAATCACCGCCCGGCTTTCCCCAGGCGACGATCACCCGGGCGGCGCCGGCCGCGACGGTTCGGATCCACTGGTCGTTTTCGGGCCGTCCGACCGGGTCGGCGGCCGCGTAAAGCTCGCGTGAATCCGTCGCGCGCAGCGAAAAAGCGTTGAGCATGTAAAGCGCGCCGAAGCCCCATTGTTCGGAAAATTTGCAGCATTTGTTGACGGTCGCATCGACATGCAGCTCATCGGCGCCCGATGGATTCATGCCGACAAACGCGCAATAATGCTTCGGGTCTCCCCAATGGCGGAAAAGCGTGTAACGATGCGTGCGGCCAGGGTTGAAGCGGGTGTTGGCCTTGACCAAGGGATCGACCCAGAGCTCCTCCTGCGCGGGCGGCAAGGCGTCTTGTGAGGCGGTTTGGAATCGTTCTTTGAGCATCGGGCGTTGGCTAGGCAGCGTTTTCAACAACCAGCTACGGTTTGGTGTCCAGAAGCGTGCGGATGGCGCGCAGCAGCGAGCTCAGTTCAAAAGGCTTGGTGAGGCAGGCCTGGTGTTCGGGCGCGAGCCAGGCGAGCGGGTGGGTGCCGGGCCGGCCGATGACGATGACGCGCAAGGCGGGTCGGATAACATAGAGGGCGCGGGCGAGCTTCTCGTTTTCGCCGGCCTGGTCGCCCAACTGGACGACGAGGAGGTGCACGGGACCGCGGCGCCGGGCTTCGCGCAGGGCTTCACCCGCATGGCGCACGGAGAGAATTTTGTAGCCGTCGGCCGTGAGAATGCCCGCGACCATTTTGCGCACGACATCGTCTTCCTCCAGCAACAGCACGGTTTCGCGGCCATGGGTGGAGGGGAGCATGGGCAGGCCGTTGGGCGGGGTGGCGGTGGCGCGGGCATGCACGGCGGGAAGGTGGATCTCAAAGGTCGTGCCGACGCCGGGCGCGCTGTGCACCCGGATATGGCCACCGCTTTGTTGCACCACGCCGTACACCATGGCGAGGCCGAGGCCGGTGCCTTTGCCGGCTTCCTTCGTGGTGAAAAACGGCTCAAAGAGCTGGGTCTGCGTCGCGGCGTCCATGCCGATGCCGTTATCACTGACGGACAGCAGGACGTAACGGCCGGGGGGCGCGTCGGTGAGGCGGCGGTTCAGGCCGTATTTGATCACGCGGACGGAGGTGCTGATGGTGACGCGGCCGTTTTCGCGGAGGGCGTCGCGGGCGTTGAGCGTGAGGTTGAGCAGCACTTGCTCGAGCTGGGCCGGGTCGGCGCGGACATTGGGCAGGTCGTGGGCGAGATCGAGGTGGAGCTTGCCGCCGGAGCCAAGAAAGCGGCCGAGAATCGTGGCGTGATCGCGCACCAGGCGGTTGAGGTTGATCACCTGCGGGTGCAATTCCTGCCGGCGGCTGAAGGCGAGAAGCTGGCGCACGAGCACGGCGGCTTTCTGGCCGGCGGCATGGACTTCATGGATTTCGCGGCGCGAAGGATCGTGGATGGGCAGGCGGGCGGCGAGGATTTCGCAGTAGCCGTTGATGACGGAGAGCAGGTTGTTGAAGTCGTGGGCGACGCCGCCGGCGAGGCGGCCCACCGCGTCGAGGCGCTGCGCGTGCACCAGCGCCTCCTGCAGGCGGCGCTTGGTGGTCGTGTCCCGATAGGTGGCGACAATGTAAGTCATGCGGTCGCGGGCATTAAACAGCGGGCTGAAATTCCAGGCGGAAAAGATGGTCGCGCCGGATTTGCAGGCGAGGTAGCCTTCCCCGGAAAAGATGAGCCCGGACGAGAGTTTTCCCATCCAGCGGCGCAGGCGGACGCTGGCGATGGCATCGGCGTGCAGAAACGCATGGCCGCGGCCGGTGAGTTCAGCCCGGGCATAGCCGGTCATGGCGCAGAGCCGGTCGTTGGCAAAAAGGATGCGCAATCCGTCGTGATGGAGCTTGGGCCCGGCGATGAAGGCGCCTTCACCGAGGCTGCGCAACGCCGCCGCGAGCAGCCGGGCGGGAGGCGGCGTGGTGCGGACGGCGGCTTTTTTGCGCCGGAGAGGCGTTTTTTTCATCGCGGGTGCGCGGTTTAAGGTGCGAGGCGTTCGATAATCCAGTCGCCGTTTTTTTCGCGGCGGTAGCGCAGCCGGTCATGCAGGCGGTTGCGCCGGCCCTGCCAGAACTCGACGGTTCCGGGCGCGAGGCGGAAGCCGCCCCAATGCGGCGGCAGCGGCACCACGGAGCCGGCATATTTTTTTTCAAGCGCCTTCATCGCCTCGTCGAGGACGGCGCGACCGGAAATGATGGTGCTCTGCGCCGAAGCCCACGCGGCGAGCTGGCTGGAGTGCGGGCGCGAGTGGAAATACGCCTCCGCTTCCTCCCGGGCCACGCGCGTGACCGACCCCTCGGCGATGATTTGCCGCTCGAGCGCGATCCAGGGAAAAAGCAGCGAGGCGTGGGGATTGGCCTCGAGCTCGCGCCCTTTGCGGCTTTCCAAATTTGTGTAGAAAACGAAACCGCGGCCGTCGAGGCCCTTGAGCAGCACGGTGCGGGTGGACGGCCGGGCGTCGCGGCCCACGGTGGCGAGAATCATCGCATTGGGCTCGGGGATTTTCGCGGCTTCGGCTTCCTGAAACCATTTTTCAAACTGGCGGAACGGGTCGCGGGCGAGATCCTTTTCGGACAACCCGGTCAGGCTGTAGTCGCGGCGGAGATCGGCGTAGGCGGACATTCCCTGCAACCTGCCTCGCGGTGGCGGGCATGTCAAAAATCATTGTGCGAGCCGGTACGGGTTGCGCGATAAGGCTTTTCAATCCATCGCCGCACCGGTAATGCAGCAAGCCTTGG
>DASYOA010000029.1:0-6587 GCA_036008265.1 Opitutaceae bacterium | reverse complement strand
CTATCGCATACGGCGACGGTCTTCGGGTTCTTGATGCCGAATCTCCACGCGGGTTTTACGATAACCGTTTCTAGTTACTTGGGGTCGACGCGATCAAAGATGCGGCCCCATGTCAGGAAGAAATGCTCCCTGCCTTTCGATTCGGTGATTTTAACTGCACCGACATCGTCCATCTTTTTGCCTAACGCAAAGCTCACAGCATGACGAGAGATTCTTCGCTGCGCTCTGAATGACAAAGGATGCTTCCTGCGCGCCCAGCTTCGCGCTCTTTGCGGCCTTGGTGTGAAAAGTCCGGGCCGGATCTGATTTAAAGGTGGAGCGCGTTGTCCTCAACGCGCTCGAAGCGTCTTGGGACAAGCCGCTCCACCTCGCCGTCACCGCGGCTGACTTCAGTCTCCAGTCTTCAGCTTTCAGTCTTTCCCGCCGCGCTCACGCCGCGGCCGCGGCATTGATGAGTTCGATGAAGCTGCGAACTTCGAGGCTGGCACCACCGATGAGGCCGCCGTCGATGTCCTTTTGCGCGAGCAGCTCGGGCGCGTTGGCCGGTTTCATCGAGCCACCGTAAAGGATGCGGATGCGGCCGGCCGGCTGCGCACCGAAAATTTTCGTCAGCAGCCCGCGGATGAAGGCGTGCACTTCCTGCGCCTGGTCAGCCGTGGCATTTTTGCCCGTGCCGATGGCCCAGACCGGTTCGTAGGCGACGATGACATTCGTCGCCAGTTCCTTGCCCACGCCTTCGAGGCAGGCCTCGAGCTGCGTTTGCACGACCTTGAGGGTCGAGCCCGCTTCGCGTTCGGCCAGCGTCTCGCCGACGCAGAGAATGGGACGCAGCTGGTTTTTCAGCGCGGACAGAACCTTTTTGTTTATGAACCCGTCGATCTCGCCGAACAGCGTGCGACGCTCGCTGTGGCCGAGGATGACATGCGTGGCAAAAAAGGCGCGTAGCATCGGCGCGGAGATCTCGCCGGTAAAGGCGCCGCTGGCCTCGTGGTGCATGTTTTGCGCGCCGAGCTTGATGGCCGAGCCCTCGACGACCTTGGCGACCGATTCGATCGCAGTGAACGGCGGGCAAATGACCACATCCACGTCGGGCCGGTTGGCGACGGCGAGGACGATCTCACGAGCCAGCTCCGCCGCTTCGGCGGAGGTCTTGTTCATCTTCCAGTTTCCAGCGATGAGCTTTTTGCGAATCATGGGATGTGTAAGTTCAAGGTTCCAGGTTCAAAGTTCAAGGTTTCTGATTCAAAGTTCAAAGTTCCAGCAAACGGAACCTTGAACCGGGAATGTTGAACCTTGAACGGAAACCATCACGTTTCCAAAAAAGCGACCCCCGGCAGCACTTTTCCTTCCAAAAACTCGAGGCTGGCGCCGCCGCCGGTCGAGCAATGGGTCACTTTGGTGTCGACCTTGAATTTCTTCGCGGCCGTGGCGGTGTCGCCGCCGCCCACCACGGTGGTTGCGCCTTTCGCGGTCGCCTCGGCGATGGCCTCGGCCATGGCCTTGGTCGAGCCGGCGAACTTCTCGAATTCGAAAACGCCGGACGGGCCGTTCCAGATGATGGTCTTGGCGCGAAGGATGGCCGCGCAGTAAAGCTCGCGCGACTTCGGACCGGCGTCGAGTCCCTGCCAGCTGGCGGGAATGCCGGTGCTGTCGTCGGCCGCCTGTGTATTGGCGTTCGGATCGAACTTGTCAGCGCAGACGTAATCGACGGGGAAGATGAGATTCACCCCGCGCGCCTTGGCCTTTTCGGCCAGTTCGCCGACGATCTTGGCGCCTTCGGGATCGAAGAGGCTGTCGCCGATCGACATATGGTTGAGCACCTTCTTGAAGGTATAGGCCATGCCGCCGCCGATGATGATTTCGTCGGCTTTCTCGAGGAGATTTTTGATGAGCGGAATCTTGTCGGCAATCTTGGCGCCGCCGAGGATGGCCAGCAGCGGGCGCTGCGGATGCTCGAGCACGGCAGCGAAGGCCTTGAGTTCCGCTTCCATCAGGAATCCCGCGGCTTTCACCGGCAGTTTCACGCCCACCATGGACGAATGCGCGCGGTGCGCGGTGCCGAAGGCGTCGTTCACATAAACATCGCCGAGCCTGGAAAGGCTGGCGCGAAACTCCTCGACGGCCTTCGGGTCGGCCTTCTTCGAGGTGCCGTCCTCCAGCTTTACCTTGCCTTCCTCCTCGATGTGAAAGCGAAGGTTCTCGAGCAGGAGCACGTCGCCGGCTTTGAGCGCGGCCGCGGCTTTCTCGGCCACGGGACCGACACAGTCCTCGGCAAAGGCCACGGGCTTCCCAAGTAATTTCGCCAATTCAGCAGCCACGGGCTTGAGCGAAAATTTCGCGATCCGCTGGCCGTCGGGCCGGCCGAGATGCGACATCAGCACGACGCTCGCGCCTTGCTCGAGGGCAAACTTGATCGTCGGCAAAGCCGCCGCGATGCGCTGGTTGTTGGTGATGGCGCCGGTAACCTTGTCCTGAGGGACGTTGAAATCGACGCGCATGAGCACGCGTTTGCCGGCCAGATCGAGATCGCGGATGGACTTGTAGTTCATAAAGGCTGAAGGACTGAAAAACTGAAGGGCTGAACCAGAACCGAAAGGCAGAAAAAGGGGCTGAATGCTGATTTTTGGATTCAGCCTTTCAGCCTTTCAGCCCTTCAGTTTTTCAGCCTTTCGCTTTAACGCGAAGGCGCGTTAAAGCGCCGAAGCTATCTTCTTGAGCAGGTCGATGCAGCGGTTGCTGTAGCCCCACTCGTTGTCGTACCAGCTGATGAGCTTGAAGAATTTGCTGTTGAGCTCGATGCCCGAACCCGCGTCGAAGATCGACGAGGTCTTGTCGTGGATGAAGTCGCTGGAGACCACTTCATCGGTGGTGTAGGCCAGGATGCCTTTGAGATAAGTCTCGCTGGCGCGCTTCATGGCCGCGCTGATTTCCTTGTACGAGGTTTCCTTCACGGTTTTCACCGTGAGATCGACGACCGACACGGTCGGGGTCGGCACGCGGAAGGACATGCCGGTGAGCTTGCCCTTGACCTCGGGGCAAACGAGCCCGACGGCCTTGGCCGCGCCCGTGGTGGAGGGAATGATGTTGATCGCCGCGCTGCGGCCGCCCTTCCAGTCCTTCTTCGAGGGGCCGTCCACGGTCTTTTGCGTGGCGGTGTAGCTGTGGATGGTGGTCATGAGGCCTTCGTCGAGGCCGAAGC
Source organism: Opitutaceae bacterium (assembly GCA_036008265.1). Lineage (GTDB taxonomy): Bacteria > Verrucomicrobiota > Verrucomicrobiia > Opitutales > Opitutaceae > DASRHD01. Next base: position 3,388 of record DASYOA010000029.1, on the reverse strand, counting down.
CTTCCTTCAGGAGCACGTGCACAAGCGGCGCGAGGCAGTTCGTGGTGCAGGAGGCGTTGGAAATGATGTGATGCTTGGCGGCGTCGTATTTCGAGTCGTTCACGCCCATGACCACGGTGATGTCCTCACCCTTGGCCGGCGCGGAGATGATGACTTTCCTGGCCCCAGCCGTGAGATGGCCCTTGGCCTTCTCGGCTTCGGTGAAGAGGCCGGTCGATTCAATCACGACCTGCACGCCGAGGGCCGCCCAGGGCAGCTCGGCCGGAGTCTTGGCGCTGACGACTTTGATGTCGTGGCCATTGACGACCAGCACGTCGGGCTCGGCTTTGTCGGGCGAAGATTTCTTCGAGTCGACCGTGCCATTGAATTTTCCCTGCGTGGAGTCGTATTTCAGCAGGTAGGCGAGGTTGTCGGCCGGGACGATGTCCCCGACGGCAACGACGTCAAATGCGGTGCCGAGCAGACCCTGCTCGACAAGAGCGCGAAATACAAGGCGGCCGATGCGGCCAAACCCATTGATTGCAACTTTCACTGCCATGGAAGTCTCCGTTTCTGTGTGGTTGTTTGCTGGTTCAAGTAATCCCGCGAGTAGACGCGGAAGAATCAAAGAAGACGCGACTTTTCCGCTTGGCAAGTGCCAATCGCGAAGCGGCTTCGCGCGAAAGGCTGAAAAACTGAAAGACTGAAGGGCTGAACCGGAACATAAAAGTTAAAAAGGGCTGAATACCGATTTGGATTCAGCCTTTCAGTTTTTCAGCCCTTCAGCCCTTTTACGCTTCGTTCACCCAGAGCCCGCAACCGAGCGCAGGCAGGAATAATTCCGCCTCGACAGGCTGCGCGGGCTCGTGCGATTCGGCGCCAAGAAACCGTTCATGGTCGGCGAGCTGCCGCCAGGCGGCGGACGCGACGGCCTCGCCGAGCGGGATGACCGCATCGTTGAGCGCGGGATTGACGGCGAAAAGCAGGCGCAGCGGGCCGTGGCTGCGGTCGGCATTGTAGAGCACCACGGCGGCGTTCGAATCGGCCGCGAAAAAAAACTGGAAAAATGCTTCGCCCGGCGGTGAAAAGAGCCGCAACAGGCGGCCGTGTTCGCTGCGGCGAAAGGCAATCCAGTCCGCAAAATACGCATGGGTGGAGGGGAAGCGATAGAGCCGGCGGTAATCGAGGGCGTTGAGGTCGCCCTGCTGGTAGGTGTTGTTCACCCCCCGCTTGGAGCGCAGGAAGTCCTGCCCCGAGGAAATCATCGGGATGCCGATGCTGGCAAAGAGGATCGCCGCCATGAGGTGGGTGCGCCGGCGGTCGTTGGCCGTGGGGGCGAAACCATTATAGTCCGCATTCTCCGTGATGACATCGATCCAGGTCCGGTCGTCGTGCGACTCGGTGTAGTTGACCGTCTGCGCCGGCCACTTGGCAAAATGCCACGGCGAGCCCTTGAGGAAATACTCGAAACCCTCGTGCGTGCCGCCGCCGCGCACGAACTCGCCCATGAATTTCCTGTATCCGTCGTTCCATGACGCCCAGCCGGTGTCGCGCAGCGCGCCCGCGATGTGGCCGCGGAAGCTCCACGGCTCGGAGATGAGCACGACGTCGGGTTTCGCTTTTTTCAGCGATGCCTCGACCTCGCGCAGCACGTCCACGCCGATGAGGTCGGCGAGGTCGAAGCGAAACCCATCCACGCCGTAAACCTCGATGAGGTGGGTGCAGCTGTCGATGATGAGCCGGGTGACCATGGCGGAGCGCGCCCGCAGGTCGTTGCCGCAGCCGCTCCAGTTCGCGAGCTTCCCGTCGTCGTCCTGCTCGAAGTAATAAAGCTTGTCGATGAACATGAGGTGCGCCGGCTCGCCCACGTGGTTGAAGACCACGTCGAGCAGCACGGCGATGCCGCGCCGGTGAAACGCGCGCACCAGTTCCTGCAGCTCGCGCACGCCGGACGCGTGCTCCGGGTCGAGCGAATAGCTGCTCTCCGGCGCAAAAAAACTGTTGGTCATGTAGCCCCAGTGGTATTCCTCGCGCGTCTGGTTATCGAATTCCTGCACCGGCTGCAGCTCGACGGCGTTCACCCCGAGTTTGTGCAGATAGAACGACGGGCTTTGCACCCACTTGGTCAGGCCGGTGAAGCCGCTCCGCTCGGCCGGGCTCGCCTTCACCGGCGCATGGGCCGCGAGGTCCCGCACGTGCGCCTCGGCGATGATGAGATCCTGCCACGCCGGCGTCGAAAAATCCCGGTCGCCCCGCCCCACCCATCCGCGGTCGAGCACAATGCCCGGCCCGATGCGGTCCACCGTGGCCAGCGCGTAAGGATCGAGAATGCGCTGCGCCGGGTTGAAAAACCCGAACTCGTTGGGCGGGCCATCGACGTGATACCAATAAAACCAGCCGTGGAGATTTTGCGCGAGGGTGACTTCCCATACCCCCGGGGCATGGGGATTGCGCGCCAGCGGGTAGGCATGCGCCGAATCCTGCGCCGCGAGGCGGTCGCAGACGCGCAGCTCAACCTTCTTCGCCCGCGGCGCGAACAGGCGGAAGAGGGTCTCGTCCTGGCCCGCGAATGAGCCGAGCGGCAGGTGGGTCTTGAGCTGGTGGAAAAATTCGCCCGGCCGCAGCGGCACGCTTTGTGCCTCTTCGCCTTCCGACCACAGCACGGTCCACGGCTCCGCGAGGTCAAGCGGCCCGGCCATCGTGAAATGAAACCGGTGCTGGCCCGTGCGCTCCGGATCGATGAAACGGTTCGCATTTCCCTGGTCGTCGCGAATGAGGTTCGGCGCATTGAGCGGCACGTCGAGCCAGCGATGGTTGCCGGTGATGAATTTAAACCGCATCGGCGGCTGCCCGAAGAATTTGTCCGCCCGCTGTGCGAGCATCAGCACGGCGTCGCCCGCGAGCGTCCCGGCCTGCAGGCGCCATTCCCGCTGGCCAACGGCCTGCTGCCAGCCGTTGAAGTCGCCCGCCAGGTAAACCGCAGTGGTCAGAAAATCGATGTCGGCCGGCAGGTGGGAGGTGGGCAGGAAGAAAAAGATTTCGCCCTTCTTGTTGACGAAATAGGCGCTCTCGCGACCGAACATGTAGTCGGGGAGCCGCGTGAGCGTGGCGAAGGGTGGCGCGGCGGCGGCGCCCAGGCTGAGTGAAACCGGCGGCTTGTGGCGGACACGCCAGTCGTGCGCGAGCGCGATCACGCCACTCGTCGGCGACGTGAGCCAGGCGCGGGTAATTTTTTTCTCACGCGAACGCATACGATCAGATAAGCATCCGGCGTGCGCGGGCGCGCACAAGCCGGAAAATTTAGCACGGGTATTTTGCTTGTTTTTCGAAAAATGCTCTCACGGACTTTTTCATTCGTCATTCGTCATTCGTCATTCGTCATTCGTCATTCGTCATTCGTCATTCGTCA
>DASYOA010000028.1:0-4444 GCA_036008265.1 Opitutaceae bacterium | reverse complement strand
CGTTGAACAAAGCGCACAGCACATCGAGACCTACGCGCGCATGGGTGACTGGATGGGTGAAGTGACGGCGAAAAACTGAAAACTGAAGGGCTGAAAGGCTGAACCCGCCTTCGCTCCTTCGACAAGCCCCTCGACTTGCTCGGGGCCTTGAGCCCGTCGAAACAGCTCAGGGCTACGGCGAGGCATAGGCCCGCCTTCGTTTCACTTCGTCGTGGTCCGCATCGCATTGCGATGCGGAGTGCCCAGGACAGGACTCGAACCTGCACGCCTTACGGCAACGGCTTCTAAGACCGTCGTGTCTGCCAATTCCACCACCCGGGCGGGGAGTCGAATCTCAAATTTGAGATTTGAGATTTCAGATCGACGGACGCAAGGGTGAAAGGCTGGAGGTTTTTCCCGCCTTTTACCGAATCGTTCTCATACTCGTACTCGTTATCGTTATCGTTCTCTCAGGCATCATGAAATTGATAAGGAGACGAGAATGAAACCAATCCATCTCAGGCGTGCGCTTCTCCCAGCCAGTCTCCCATGCGCGCGTAGGTCTCAATGTGTTGCGCGCTTTGCTCGACGAGGTCGCCGTAGAAAGCGATGCGCCCGGCTTGAAATAGCGTGATGACGCACGAGCCGCCAAATTTGAACAATCCCTTCTCCTCGCCTTTCGCCACTTCGCGCCCGGGGACGTGGGTTTGCGTGACGCTGCCCACGTTCGTCGCCCCGACCTCAATCATCGCCACCGTGCCGAAACCCGGCGACTCGACCAGCGTGACATAACGTTTGTTTTCGACAAGGTAGCGCGCGTTGCGCCGCAACGCGACGGGGTTGACCGAGTAGAGCCAGCCGTTGATGAGCCTCGCCCGGCCCGGAACGCCCGCGCACGGAAAATGAAACCGGTGGTAATCGACCGGCGCCAGCCGTGAGATGACCATCGCGCCGCCGGCAAAACTTTCCGCCAGCGCGGCGTCGCCAAGCAATTCGACCAGCGAAAATTTTTCGCCCTTCACATAAAATCCATCGGCGGCATCCACGTCGGGAAACACCAGGTGCCGCCCGTCCGCCGGCAGCACAGCCACGTTGTCGCCGGGCGCGATGGGCCGCGCGCCGGGCTTGAGCGCGCGGAAGAAAAATTCGTTGAACGAGCGGAACGCCATCGCTGATTTTGCAAACTCATCCACATCGAGATTATAGCGCACGATGAACGGCAGCACTTGCTGCGCGCTCGCCCGGCGGTTCATGCGCCAGCCGTAAAGGCGCGAGAAGATCGCCCGCCGCACCAGCAGCCAGAGGAAAAAACGCCCGACCGGATTTTCGTAGGTGAAGCGGAGCCACGGCTCGCCGTAGATCTGCTCGGTCTCGATCGTCTGGCGGTGGCGGTCGTAGAAGTGGATCGGCTGGACAGGCATGTCCCTCCAAGTCTCAGATCAAGTCGATTCGGTTTCGAGAAAATTTATTGATGACCGGATCGTTCTCATTCTCGTTCTCGTAATCGTTCTCTCGAATTCCTAGGATAACGAGAACGATTACGAGAATGAGAACGAAGCCACCAACCGTATATCGCGAATTTTAGCGGACGTTTAAGTTAGGATTTGCGCGCGGTAGCGCGCTCCCTCAGCGCTTCGTAAATCGGCACATCGCCCAAGCCTTCGGCCACGCCGTACGCCACCAGGCAGCTCACCAGCAGCGGCAGCATGAAATCGTATTTCCCCGTCAGCTCGATCATCAGCACGATGCCCGTGAGCGGCGCGCGCACGATGGCCGTCAAAAGCGCGCCCATGCCGAGCACGGCGAACACTTCCGGATAATCCGCCCACGCCGGCGCGAAGCCATGCGCCACGCGTCCCACCGCCAGGCCGCCGAGCGCGCCGATCACCAACAGCGGCGCAAAAAACCCGCCCGCCGCGCCCGAGCCATAGCTCAGCATCGTCAGGAAAAATCGCACGAGCAAAAACAGCAGCAGGAACTTCACCGCGATCTCGCCCGTCAGCGCACGTTCGGCCAGCCCCGCGCCCGCAATTCCCGGATAAAACCAACCGGCCAGCCCGACAACGATTCCCACCATGGCGCCCACCACAAACGGCGGCCAGGCTTTCAACCGGTCAAACAGATCGAGGCTCCGCAGCAGGCAGCGGTTGAAGACCACTCCGCCCAGGCCGCACAGCGCGCCCACCACCAGTGCCACCGGCAGCGCGTGCAAGGACGGCGCCGGCAAGGCATGCAAGGAAAACACCGGCGTATCTCCCGTGAGCACGCGGCAAACGACATCGGACACGACCGACGCAAGAAACGCCGCAACGAAAATCACCGGAGTGAAACTGCCATGCAATTCCTCAAGCACGAAAATCATGCCGGCCAGCGGCGCGTTGAAAGCCGCCGCGAGCCCCGCCCCCGCGCCGGCGCTGATGAGCGCCTTGCGCTCGCCTTCCCCCGATTTCACGCGCAACCAGTCCGACACCATCAGGCCCGTCGCCCCGCCCATCTGGATCGTCGGTCCCTCGCGCCCGAGCACGAGCCCGCTGCCGATGCTTGCCAAGCCCGCAAAAAACTTCACCGGCAGCAAACGCCGCCAGTTCATTGTGCTCTCGCCCAGCACGACCGACTTCAAATGGGGAATACCGCTGCCCGCCGCTTCCGGCGCAAACCGCCGCACCAGCCACAGGCCGATTCCGCCGCCGACCGCACCGAGGCCCAGCGCGAACGCCAGGCCGCTCGCCGGTGACATCCGCTGCAAGCAGGCGATGCGATGCAGCTCGGACCATTGCAGCAACTCGCGAAAAGCGGAGGCCAGCAATCCCGCGACCAACCCGACCAGCAGCGCCTTCGGCAGGATGTGACGGCGTTTGACTTCGGCGGTGCCCAAGCCGAAACCCGGCTGGGCGGGGAGAGACGTGTCAGCACTCATTCAGCGAGAAGTCTCACGCCAAGGCGCAAAAGCGCAAAGAGGAAAAATGATTCCTCTTTGTTTTATAACCGGGGTCAGCGACCCCGGTCATATTGTTCACCGTCGGTTACAGACCGGTCAATTAATCATGCTACACTCGATACGTCGTGATAAGCAAACATCGGCATCTGAAACGCCTCCGAGTTGTTTGGGTGAAGCAACCAGTCTATTTCATTACCGTTTGCGTAGCCAAACGACGATCATTGTTAGCAACATCTACCGCCCATGATATCTTATTTGATGAATGGCATGGGCTGCATGAACGCTACCGTTGGGCAATTGGTCGTTACATTGTCATGCCCGATCATGTGCATTTCTTCATCGCATCCGGATTAGACGAGGTGAAGCCGCTATCACTCGTAATCGGAAAATGGAAAGAATGGACGGCAAAACGCATTCTGGCATTGGCTAACGGCGAAGCACCGCTTTGGCAACCGGAGTTTTTTGATCATCTGCTGCGATCGGAGGAATCGCGTTCGGCAAAATGGTCGTATATTCGAGAGAATCCCGTGCATGCCGGGCTTGTCACTCAAGCAGAGGGCCTTACGCTGGCTGGGTAGATTTTGAATAAATATGGCCTCTGTAGCCGGCCTCGCTGAGGCCGGCCCGGGGTCAGCGACCCCGGCTACATAATTAAAAACCCAGCTCACTTCATCACCAGCTCACCGTCCTTGACCGAGAACTTCACTTCGCGGCCTTCGGCCACTTCGCCGCTGATGAGCGCGCGGGCCAGCTTTGTCTCGATGTGGCGCTGGAGAAAACGCTTGAGCGGCCGCGCGCCGAAGACCGGGTCATAGCCTTTCTCGGCGGCCCATTCCTTCGCTTTCGCGTCGAGCACCACGGTCACGCGGCGGTCGGCCAGGCGCTTGTTCAGGTCGGCCAGCAGCAGGTCCACGATGCTCGTGATTTCTTCGAGCGTAAGCGGCTTGAACAGGATCGTCTCGTCGATGCGGTTGAGGAATTCCGGCCGGAACGCCTTGCGCAGGTCCGCCATCACGCTCTCGCGCACACTTTCCGGAATGACGTCGCCCGTCACGCCTTCGAGCAGGTAGCGCGAACCGATGTTTGAGGTCATGATGATGATCGTGTTCTTGAAATCGACTGTGCGGCCCTGCGCGTCGGTGATACGGCCGTCGTCGAGGACTTGCAGCAGGACGTTGAACACGTCCGGGTGCGCCTTCTCGATCTCGTCAAAAAGCACGACGGCGAAAGGCTTGCGGCGCACGGCCTCGGTGAGCTGGCCGCCCTCGTCGTAGCCGACGTAGCCGGGCGGCGCGCCGATCAGCCGCGCCACGCTGTGCTTCTCCATGTATTCGGACATGTCGATGCGCACCATCGCGGCCTCCGTGTCGAAAAGCGTTTCGGCGAGGGTCTTCGCCAGCTCGGTTTTGCCCACGCCCGTCGGGCCCAGGAAGATAAAGCTGCCGACCGGGCGGCGCGGATCCTTGATGCCGCTGGCGCGCGCAGGATCGCCTCGGTGACCAGCGTCACCGCCTCGTCCTGTCCGAT
>DASYOA010000027.1:0-3327 GCA_036008265.1 Opitutaceae bacterium | reverse complement strand
TTTTCTTGCGCTAACGTAAGATCGCTCATTACAAACTATTCTACATATCATCTGGAATTCGCCCAAAAACCCAATGCATAAAAATCACTCTGCTCACGCGAGAAAATTCCTCACCTGGCTCGGCGCTGCGTTGGGCCTCATTTTGCTGGCTGGCTGCGACGTTAAAATCGTCAACCTCACGCCCACATTCCTGCGGGAAAATCCGTCAGAAATCTACACCATTTCCGCGCGCATCGAGAATACCGGCGGTAATGTGGTCGCCGGCAGCATCGTGCCGCACCTCATCATTGACGGCCAGGATTTGATCATGAAGCAAAGCCAGGGCGACGTCTATACGCTCGACTACCAACTGCCGCCGGGACGCGATGAGTTCAAATATTATATCCTGGTCAACTACAAGACCGAGGTCAACGAAGGCGTTCCTACCGATCGTGAGACCTACATCGACTACGTGGATGTGAAAATTGCCGGCCGATATGTGCTTTCACTCCAGGCCGACCGCGGCCCCGTCGGCGCCCAGATCGGCGTAAGCGGCTCCGGCTTCACGCCGCAGGATATCGTTTATTTTGAAGGGACCCCCGCACGCACCGTTTACGCCTCGCCCACCGCGCTGAATTTCTTCGTTCCCGCCGTCGAGCCCGACCACAGCTATAAAGTCACCATCAACGGCTCGGCCGGCAGCGCAGACGTCGGCACCTTCCATGTCGATGCGTTGAGCATCCAGGCTTCGCCCGCCTCACTCACCCTGCACACCGGCGAACGGCAACCTCTGACCTTTACCGTACCAATCACGGCACCGGCCGGCGGCCTGCTGCTCGACGTGACGACGGATATCCCCGACAGCGTCATCATGCCCGAAGTCGTCGTGCCCGCCGGCAGCTCCAGCGTCACCGTCACCGTGCAAGGCGGCCGCGCCGGGAGCGGGAGCCTGGTACTCAAGGGTTACGGCGCGGGCACCGTGGCCATTCCCGTCACCGTGCAGTAGCGCGCGGCAAGAAACATTTTGGTTAAAATGAAAAGGCCGGCCGTCAGGCCGGCCTTTTGCATGGATTTTCACCGCCCGTACCTTCGGCCTTGCGTTCGGCCCAACCCGCGCGCACTTTCTTTAGCTTTTCCTCAATTTTCCGCCTGTTTAGCCATGAACCAGAACATCCGTAATATCGCCATCATCGCCCACGTTGACCATGGGAAAACCACCCTCGTGGACAAACTCCTCAAGGAAGGCGGGGTTTACCGCGCCAACCAGCAGGTCGTCGAGCGCGCCATGGACTCGATGGACCTGGAAAAAGAAAAGGGCATCACGATCAAGGCGAAGAACACCTCCGTCCACTGGCACGACAAGACCATCAACATCGTGGACACACCCGGCCACGCCGACTTCGGCGGCGAGGTTGAGCGCGCGTTGCGCATGGTCGATGGCGTGCTGCTGCTCGTGGATGCCTACGACGGGCCGCAGGCCCAGACGCGCTTCGTGCTGCGCAAGGCGCTCGCCCACGGCCTCAAGGTCGTGATCGTCATCAACAAGATCGACCGCGAAAACGCCGAGCCGGCAAAAATGTATGACAAGGTCCTCGAACTCCTCATGGAGCTCAACGCCACCGAGGAACAGTTCGACGCCCCGGTCGTCTATGGCTCGGGCCGCGACGGCTACATGATGTATCACCTCGGCGAGGAAAAGAAGGACATGACACCCCTTTTCCAGACCGTGCTCGACCACGTCCCGCCGCCTTTTGCCAAGCCCAACGAGCCCTTCCACATGCTCGTCTCCAATATCGACTGGAGCGACTACGTCGGCCGTATCGCCGTCGGCAAGATCCTCGGCGGCACCGTCAGGGTCGGCGACACGGTTTTTGTCATCCGCAACTCCGACGGCAAGCGCGTGCGCGCCAAGGTCACCAAGATTTTTGAGTTCACCGGCCTCGGCACCGCCGAGGCACCGACCGGCGAAGCCGGCAACATCGTCGGCATCTCCGGTTTCGAAGACATCGACATCGGCGACACGATCGCCATCGCGGAGGACGCCCATCCCCTGCCCTTCACCGAGATCGACCCGCCCACGCTCGAAATGCAGTTTTGCGTCAACGACGGCCCGCTCGTCGGCCGCGAAGGCAAGCTCGTCACCTCGCGCCAGCTCGGCGAGCGCCTCCACCGCGAGATCAAGACCAACGTCTCGATCAAGGTTGACGACACCGACAAGGCCGGCGTTTTCAACGTCAAGGCTCGCGGCGCCATGCAGATCGCCGTGCTGGTCGAGACCATGCGCCGCGAGGGTTTTGAGCTTCTCGTTTCCCGGCCGACCGTGATTGAACGGACCGTCGAGGGCAAACGCTACGAACCCTTCGAGACCGTCTGGATCGAAGTGCCGGACGAATGCGTCGGCACGATCATGCAGAATCTCGCCAACCGCAAAGGCCAGCTCACCAACATGGAAAAGCTGTCCCACTCGACCATGATCGAGGCGACCATCACCACGCGCGGGCTCATCGGCATGGAAATCGACGTCGTCAACGCCACCAGCGGCCGCGGCGTGCTCAGCCATCTTTTCAAGGAATACGGCCCCTATGCTGGGGACGTGCTCACGCGCCTGACCGGCACCATCATGGCGACGGAAGCGGGCACGACCACCGGCTACGCCCTCGAAATGGTGCAGGAACGCGGCAAGCTCTTTGTCAGCCCCGGCGAGGAAGTTTACGAAGGCATGATCGTGGGTGAAAATCCGCGCAACGAGGACATCTCTTGCAACGCGGTGCGCGCGAAGGCGCTCACCAACTTCCGCTCGCAAGGCTCGGGCGTGGCCACCGGGCTGATCCCGGCCTCGAAACTCTCGCTCGAACGCGCGATTGAATACATCGCCGCGGACGAATTCGTGGAAGTGACGCCGAAGAGCCTGCGCCTGCGCAAACGCATCCTCAGTGCGACCGAACGGAAGAGGTTTGAACGCTCGGGTAAGTCGTAAGCGTTCAATCAAGTAACAAGTGGCTGGTAACAAGTGCCAAGAGGAAACCGCAGGCTAGAGCGATTTTGATTTGACGCATTTCATGTGTAGCCGGCCTCGCTGAGGCCGGGCCGGGGTCGACGACCCCGGCTACAATATTGCGCCTGTCTAAATCGAAAACATTCTAATCACCAGCGGTGTCATCTTTGGAGGCGATCGCGGAGAAAATTCTCTTCAGTTCCTCCGTTTCCGACACCAGACGCGCACATTCCTCCATCAAGGATCCATCCTTGTTCGTTTCCAACAAGTGTAGCCACAAACCGCATTCACGCGCCTCCGTGCGGCATACCTTGATACGATAGAAAAAATCTTTTCGGCTCAGGCCTTCCTGC
>DASYOA010000026.1:0-2951 GCA_036008265.1 Opitutaceae bacterium | reverse complement strand
TCGCTCCTTCCTGGAATTTTTCGAGCGTGGCTTGGGCGAGCTTGAGGAACGATTCGTTGTTGTTCTTCAGCGCCTCGGCGCTGAGGGCCTTGAATTCGTTGGCGAGCCGGGTGTGCGCATCGCGCTCGGCGGCGAGGAGGGTTTCGAGGCGCGATTTCTCCCCGGCGGATTTTTTGCCGAGCGCGAGCCAGACAATGAGCGCGGCGAGGGCGGCGGCAATGAATGCGACGAGAAACGTCATGGCGGGAGCGTGGCGGGCCGGGCGCCGCGGCGCAAAGGAATTTGAGATTTGAAATCTGAGATCTCAAATGTTGAACACCTCGCGACCGGGGGTCGCGGGTGTTCAACTATCGTGCTGCTTGAAAAACTCGGCGATGATGTCCTCCAGCGGCACATCCTCGATCGTGATGTCGGCCACCTGCCCGGCGGTGAGGATTTCCTGCGACACGGCAACGACGTTTTCGCCCGGCATGCGCACGGTGAACTTGCCCTCCTGCGCGTCGTAGCTGGTCTCGCCGTAACGCGACTGCCAGGTCTCGGAAAAGGAGCCGTCCTGCGGCACGAAGCGGATGATCTTTTTGCGGCTGCCCGGGCTGCTTTCGAGGCGGTCGAGCTGGCCGTCGTAGACTTTCTTGCCCTGGTGGATGACGATGACGCGCTCGCAGAGCTCCTTGATGTCGGCCATGTAGTGGCTGGTGAGGAGGATGGTGACACGGTGCCGGCGGTTGTAGTCGCGCAGGAACTGTCGCACGGCCTTTTGCGAAATCACGTCGAGGCCGATGGTGGGCTCGTCGAGGAACAGCACGCGCGGGCGGTGGAGCAGCGCGGCGATGAGCTCCATCTTCATGCGTTCGCCGAGCGAGAGCTCACGCACCATGACGTTGAGCTTGGCGCGCACGCCGAGCAGGTCGAGGAGCTCGTCGAGCGTCTGCTGGTAGTCGGCGGCGGTGAGGCCGTAGATATGACGCAGGAGCAGGAACGACTCGATGGCCGGCAGGTCCCACCAGAGCTGGTTTTTCTGGCCGAGCACGAGGGCAAAGATCCGCCGGTAGGCGTTTTCGCGCTTCGACGGATTGAATCCGGCGACGCGCGCCGTGCCGCTCGTCGGGTAGATGAGGCCCGAAAGCATTTTCAACGTGGTGGTCTTGCCCGCGCCGTTGGGGCCGAGGAAGCCGACAAACTCGCCCTCGGCGATGTCGAAGGAAACGTCGTCGGCCGCGCGGGTCTCCGCGAACTCGCGCTTGAACAGGCCGCGCACCCCGCCCCAGAAGCCGGGCCGCTTTTTGTAGGTGCGGAAAACGCGCGTGAGATTGCGGACTTCGATCATGAAGGTTCGAATGAAACGCAAAGACGCCAAGACGCAAAGAAAACGTGAGTGAAGTAGGGCGTGGTTGTTTCCGATGTAGCCGGCCTCGCTGAGGCCGGTACCGGGGTCACCGACCCCGGCTACAGGTAAGGCGGATTATCCGCTGTATTTTGGGTTGGAACAATCGTGGCAGCCTGAAAAGTTACGAATATGTCGATGGTGCCGGCCAGAAATCATCTCCGCGAATCTTCCCGGACCACCAGCCTGGCTTGTGCGGTGATCGTCCTCGCGGTGCTGGCGGTTTATTATAATAGTTTGTCCTGCCCGTTTATTTTCGACGATTCATCGGCGGTCGTAACCAATCCCTCAATCCATAAGTTCGAAAGTGCGTTGTCGCCGTCACCTTACAAGTTGGTGGGCGGCCGGCCGGTCCTCAATTTCACTTTTGCCCTTAATTATGCCTTGGGCGGGCTGGATGTCCGCGGCTATCATGCCTTGAATCTGTTGGTCCATGCGCTGGCCGGACTCACGCTATTTGGCCTACTGCGACGGACCCTCCTTCGCCCCGTTCGACAGGCCCCTCGACTGGCTCGGGGCCTTGAGCTTGTCGAAACGGCTCAGGGCTACGGAGGGCAGGCCCTCACTTCGCGGCTGGCGGCGCGAAGATCAGAAATCTCAGATCTGAGATTTGAGATCGGAGCGGACGCTACGCCGCTGGCGCTGGCCGTGGCGGTTATTTGGACGGTGCATCCGCTCCAAACTGAAGCGGTGACTTATATTTCGGAGCGCGCCGAGTCGCTGATGGGGCTGTTTTATTTACTGACGCTGTATGGTTTCGTCCGCGGTGCAAGCGCCACAGGCGAGAGGCCAGCGGCGAGTGGCGAGTGGTCAGAAGACACAACGCCGGTTTTCAACTCTCAGCTCTCGACGCTCAGCTCTGGACTTTGGTTTGCCGGTTCCGTCCTCGCCTGCCTGCTTGGCGTGTTCAGCAAGGAGGTTGTGGTGACCGCGCCGGTAATGGTGCTGCTTTACGATCGCACCTTTGTCGCTGGTTCATTTTGTGAAGCCTGGCGGTTGCGCTGGCGGTATTACCTGGGATTGGCGGGCACTTGGCTGCCGCTGGGCTGGTCGATGATGAGCCTGGATCGGCGCGGCATTGGATTCGACCAAGGGGTGGCGTGGTGGAGCTACGCGTTGACCTCATGCCGGTCGCTTGTGCTGTATCTCAAACTGGCCATCTGGCCACATCCGCTCGTATTCGATTACGGAACCGCGGTTGTTCAGCACGCGACCGAGGTCGCACCGTATATGCTGATTCTTGCGGGATTGGTGGCGGCAACCGCGATTGCGTTGTGGCGCTGGCCGGCCGCCGGCTTTGCGGGCGCGTGGTTTTTTGTGATTCTCGCCCCGGCGTCCAGTGTAATCCCGGTCGCCGGGCAACCGATGGCCGAGCATCGCATGTACCTGTCCCTGGCCGCGGTGGTTACCCTGGGAGTGCTCGGCTTGTACGCATGGCTGGGCCGGCGCAGCCTGATGGTGTTGGTCGCAGCAGCGATGGGACTGGGCTGGCTGACCATCCAACGAAACAAAGATTATCGCAGCAACCTGGCCATCTTGAGCGACACGGTGGAAAAGTGCCCGGACA
>DASYOA010000025.1:0-2001 GCA_036008265.1 Opitutaceae bacterium | reverse complement strand
TCCTGCAACATCGGCATCGTCGGGGCCACCGGCGCGGTCGGTCAAGAGCTGTTAAAGCTCATTTTTGCGCGTTCATTCCCGTACGCGTCGCTGCGGCTTTTTGCCTCGGCGCGGAGCGCGGGCAAAATCATGGAGATTGAGGGCAAGAAATTCCCGGTGGCCGAGGCGCGGCCGGAGATTTTTGAGGACCTGGACATCGCCTTTTTTGCGGTGGATGGCGCCCTGGTGCGTTCGCTCGCCCCGCATGCGGTCAAGGCCGGCTGCCTCGTGCTCGACAAGAGCTCGGCCTTCCGGCTCCAGCCGGATGTGCCGCTGGTCGTGCCGGAAATCAATTTTCACGCCGTGCGCTCGCACAAGGGCATCATTGCCAGTCCGAACTGCTCGACCGCCGTGGCCATGATGGGATTATTCCCGCTGCACCGTGCGTTCGGCCTGAAGCGGTATTTTGTCGCGACCTACCAGTCCGTCTCCGGCACCGGCGTTGAGGCCGTGGCTGAGCTCGACGCGCAGGTGCGCGCCTATGGGCGCGGCGAACCGCTGACGAAGCAGGTTTATCCCTACCAGATCGCGTTCAACGTCATCCCGCAGGTCGATACCTTCAATGCCGACGGCTACACCGGCGAGGAATCGAAGATGATGCAGGAGAGCCGCAAGATTCTCGAACTGCCCGCGCTCAAGGTCTCGGCGACCTGCGTGCGCGTGCCGGTCGTGCGCGCGCATTCGGCGGCGATCAACGCCGAGTTCGAGCGCCCGGTCAGCGTCGCCGCGGCACACGCCGCCCTCGCGGCCTTTGACGGCGCGCAACTTGTCGATGACCCGGCGAAGAGCGCCTATCCGACCCCGCTCGATTTCAGCGAAAAAGAAAAGTGCGGCGTGGGTCGGGTGCGCCTCGACAGCGCGCTCGACAACGGACTTTCGTTCTGGGTGAGCGGCGACAACCTCTGGAAAGGGGCGGCGCTCAATTCACTCCAGATCGCCGAACGCATGTTGCAAGAAGGGCTGGTGCGTCCCAAGCACCCGGCCCTCGCGAGCGCTTGAGGGGATTTACCAAATGAAAATGAAGCGGCCCAAGGCTTTCGCTTATGTGGGCACGGCAATCGAGCGTTGGGAAGATGCTGCCGACATACGGGCTGTGGCTGCAGCGCGGCGTGATAAGCGTCCGCCTGTAGCATGGACCGAAGTTAAGAAGCGGCTTGGCCTCGGGTGAGTAGCTACAGCGTTGACGAGAGGTGTTACGTAGCTATGATGTGGCCCATGGAAATCACATTCCAAGTCGAGCCTTGTTCGGAGACTGGCGGCTATGTTGCCCGCTGGGACGATCCGCGGGGTGGTGGCATCACCACCCAAGGCGATACGCTGGCCGAGCTTCAAAGCATGGTCGCCGATGCCGTGGGCGGATATTTTGAGGCCAACGAAACCCCGGCACAGGTGAGGTTGCATTTTGCGCAAGATCCGGTTGTGGCCGTGGCGTGAAACTTCCTCGCGATGTAAATGGCTCGGACGCGGTGCGTGCATTGCGCCGCTTGGGTTTTCAAGAACGCCGACAAACCGGTTCACATGTTATTTTGCGCCGAGAAGCGCGGACAGTCGTTGTGCCGATGCATAAGCCAATCAAACCCGGCACGCTGCGCGGATTGATTGAGCAAGCCGGCGTGACACTGGAAACCTTCCGCGATGCGCTGTGATATCCGGCCTACATGGATCCCGGCCCGGCCGAACAGGGCGAGTTGGAGGAATGAGCGGGCGAAACCCCGTAATTGGTATTTGGTAATTTGTAGTTAGTCATTCGGATTTTTGTTCCGACTTGGCACTTGCTCTTGATACTTGTTACCTGACCCTTGATACTTTCTTCCCTGCATGGACGCCTAGCTCAGTTGGTTAGAGCATCTCGTTTACACCGAGGGGGTCGGGGGTTCGAGTCCCTCGGCGTCCACCATGTTGTAATAGAATAAGTTAGAAAAGTTTTTTAATTTAGTCTCAGCACCTAGTCTCAGCAGGAGC
>DASYOA010000024.1:0-3336 GCA_036008265.1 Opitutaceae bacterium | reverse complement strand
ACCTGTCACTTGCCACTTGATACCTGTTACTTGTTACTTTTTAGTGCAGGCCCGATTGAGCGCGCTGACGATGGCCTTGATCGAGGCGAGTTCGATGTTGGTGTCGATGCCCGCGCCAAAAAAGGTGTGGCCGCGCTCGGTTTTGATCTGGATGTAGCTCACCGCCTGGGCCTTGGCGCCCTGGCCGAGCGAATGCTCGGAGTAGCTGAGCACGTCGAATTTGGGCAGCGGGGTGCTGCCGAGCGCGCGCACGAAGGCGTCGATCGGGCCGTTGCCGCTGCCGGTGAGTTTGTGCGGCTGGCCGTCGATGGTGAGGGCCGACTCGCATTTCACCGTGCTGTCGCGCTCGGTCGTCTTGAAATGCTGCAGGGCGAGGGGCGCGGTGCGGTCGAGGTATTCGCGGCGGAAAATCTCGTGGATTTTCTGCGGTGTGAGCTCGGTGCCCTCGGCGTCGGCGACGGTGTTGATGATTTTGCCGATTTCCTTGTGCATGAGCTTCGGCAACTGAAAGCCAAACTCGTGTTCGAGCACGTAGGCGACGCCGCCCTTGCCGGACTGCGAGTTGATGCGGATGATGGCCTTGTAGCTGCGGCCGATGTCGGCGGGATCGATGGGGATGTACAGGACGTCCCACGGCGCGCCGGGCTGCTGCGCGGCCCAGGACTTCTTGATCGCGTCCTGGTGGGAGCCGCTGAAGGCGGTGAAGACCAGCTCGCCGGCGCAGACCGCGTCGAGGGCACGCTCTTCGGCAACGGCGAGCGCACCGGCAACCTCGACCTCGTCACCCTCGCGCTGAACCTCTACACGCACGGCATCCACCCCGGCCTCGATTTCAGCGACATCAACGGCATCCGCGAAGTTTACGAACGCTGCACGCGCCTCGACGTCCCGCCGCGCCATCCCTACGCGGGCGAGCTCGTCTTCACCGCGTTCAGCGGCTCGCACCAGGACGCCATCAAGAAATCCTGGGCCGCGCAAAAACCCGGCGCGCCGTGGGACGTGCTCTACATTCCCATCGACCCCGCCGACGTCGGCCGCAGCTACAAGGCCATCATCCGCATCAACTCGCAGTCCGGCAAGGGCGGCGTCGCCTACGTGCTCGAGCACGAGTTCGGCTTCCAGTTGCCGAAACTCATGCACAAGGAAATCGGCAAGATCATCAACGCCGTCGCCGACGCCGAGGGCACCGAGCTTACGCCGAAGACCATCCACGATATTTTCCGTCGCGAATACCTCGACCGCACCGCGCCCGTCGCCCTGCAGCATTTCAAGACGGCCGAGCGCGACAGCACCGTGAAATGCGAGTCGGCCCTCACCATCGACGGCCAGCCGCACAAACTCACCGGCAGCGGCAACGGCCCGATCGATGCCTTTGTGCGCGCGCTCGGCAGCACCCCGCTGCCCAAATTCGATGTACTCAGCTACTCCGAGCATTCGCTTGGCCAGGGCGCCAAGGCGCAGGCGGTGAGCTACATTCAGATCAAGACGGAACGCGGCCACACGTTTTTCGGTGCGGGCATCGACACCAACATCGAGCTCGCCTCGATCAAGGCTATTGTCAGCGCGCTCAATCGGGCTGGTGCAAAAAAGTGAGACCAGTGCGTATTCCGAGGTGGAGCGGCTTGACCCCAAGACGCTCTGAGCGCGTTGAGGTCAACGCGCTCCACCTCAAAAGCGGTTTGTCATTCTGAGCGTAGCGAAGAATCCAATTTGATATCGCCAGCAGAGTCTCACTGGATTCTTCGCTACGCTCAGAATGACCGGTAGGGCGCGCCCGGCGGTCGCGCCGAATCGTTCTCATTCTCGTACTCGTTCTCAGATACAGGATTGATAAGGAGTACGAGAACGAAGCCGATGTTCACACTAGCTTATCAGGCCTCGCCTCAACGATGTCCTCCCCCGAAATGCACGAGGCAAAAAAACAAGATAACGAGGAACGCGATTACCCCCACGCCCAAAAATGCACCGTGGAGAAGTTGGGCTCCTTCCAGGCTCAACTTGCTTCGGGGTGGCACGAGGCGATTGCAATAACCCGTCACTTGAACTTTCTCCGGCGAATCGAGATCCGCCTTGAAGGCCGCGGCGGATTGATAGCGATCGTCCGGCCTGCGTTGCATCGCATGCAAAACAATCTCCTCCGCCTGCGCTGAAATCGCGGGATTTAAACCGCGCGGGGCCACCGGATCGCCCGAAGTCCTCCAACGGACAGAAGCCCAATGGTCTTCGCTTTCAAAGGGAAGCTTGCCGGTCAGCATCTCGAACAGCATGGCGCCGAGGGTGTAAACATCGGTACGCGCATCCGTGCGTTTCCCTTTGACCTGCTCGGGAGCCATGTACTGCGGCGTTCCGAAAATCGGCACCAAGGCGCTGAAGAGGCCGCGGCGGGCGGAAACGTGGGTGGCCAGCCCGAAATCCATGACGCGCAGCGTCTGGTCGGAGCAGATCATGATATTGGAGGGCTTGAGATCGTTATGGATGATCCCGCAGCCATGCATCTGCTGCACGGCCTCGCCAATGACGCTCGCGATCTTGAGCGCGTCTGCTTCCGGCAGCGGTCGCTTCTTGTGAATGATGTAATCCAAAGTGCAGCCGCGCAAATACTCGGTCACGATGTAAGCCCGGCTCTTGTTTTCCACCGGGATAAATTTCAACAAGTACGGATGATTGAGCTTTAGTCCGATTTCTTCCTCGCGGCAAAATTGCGCGTAATGGGCGGCGTCGCTTTCGAATTTCAGGAACGGAATTTTCACCACCACGTCCTGGCGGCGATGGTCCATGTCTTCGGCCCGGTAAAGGGTCGCCATGCCGCCGCTATAAATGTCCTCAAGGATGTAGAACCGGCCATCGAGCACATCGCCCCGGCGAAACTCCGGCTTCGGCCCCGGCACATTCACCAGTTCCGGCAGATCCTGGCAGCACGTGACGTTCTCCAAGGGAAGCGCTTTCGTGTCCGGCGAAGAAAAAGTCGTATTTGTGTCGGCGCCGTTCAGATACATACGTCCAGCATAGTAAGGGCCACGGCAGCAATATAAGTAATTAAAACTCCGGACAAACCCATTAAAAATTCATTAACGGCCCGCGCATTTGAAATGCCTGATGGAATTTCCCCGTGCCCATGAACCGTGAGCCGAAAGCTTGGTCAAAACCGTCATCAAAACTCATCGGCGCGGCCCGGCCGTTCAAAGAAAAACTCCATTCTGCTGCTTGCCATGCGCCTCAATCCAGCCCTACGCTGGTTTTGCATGGATTCCCCTTACTGTGTTTGGCGCCGCGTGTTTGTCAGCCGACGTGAAACCACCCCATCGAACAACTGTCTGCGCTGTACCCCATGAGGAA
>DASYOA010000023.1:0-1657 GCA_036008265.1 Opitutaceae bacterium | reverse complement strand
CAGTTCGAGGGCGATCACTCCGTTTTGAAGTCCATTCTGATAGCTACGCGCCCAAATGCCGTTTTGATCGAGCGCCAGCTCGTGATCGAATCCCGCCTGAGCCTCGCTTCCGGCCAGCAAGAGCATCAGGAAGCAAACGATGGAGCGCGAACGGGTCACGGGAGCGCCTTTTGGGCTTGCACATACACGGTGCGCTCGGTCGTGATGCCTTTGCCGGATTCAACCGTCGGCCGCACCATCTGCTCGAAGAGCTCGCGCTCACCGGTGGTGAACTGCTCGGCGAAAATCTGCCTCAGCGGCGGCGCCCAGGGATGCGGTGATGTGCCGATGAAAACATCCCAGGAGGTCACGGGCGAGGGCATGACATCGATGTGCAGCTGCAGGTGAATCTCGCTGAAGCCGGCACCGCGCACCATGTTGAGCAAATCGCGTTCGGAAAAATTGGCAATCGGACTCGCCGCACATTTTTCTTCGGTGTCGGGAAACTGAGCGGCCTTCCAACGGTGCAGGAGCGTCAGAAAGCGGTCCGCCGATTGAGATGTGTGATCGTCGACGCGCCTTCTCAAGGCCCTGGCGTAAAAAGCCTCATCCTGCAGAATGGGTTCGGCCATGGAGATGCGACCGCCCGGCTTGAGAACGCGCCAAAATTCGCCCAACGCGGATTTTTTGTCGGCCACATAAGCGAGGGCCGCCCGCGTTGCCACGACGTCCGCCGACGCATCGGCAATGCCGCCCAAGTTTTCGGCGGTACATTCAAGAAACGTACATTGTGTCCGCACCTTCCCGTGCTCGGCGGCAGTTTCCGCATGACGCAGCATGGGCGCCGATACATCGGTGAGAATCACCCGAAGCGACGGACCAATACGGTCGATCGCGCGGAATGCCACCAACCCTTCTCCGGCGCCGACGTCAACGAGGGTCATGCCGGCGGCGAGTTGGGCGCCGTCGAGCACGCGGTCGGCGAAGCCCTCAACGACGCCCTGAACGAGTCGTCCATAATTGGGATCGTCCGCGTGGCGGCGATGCAAAAGCCACTCGGACCATACGTCAGCGCCGTGCATAGTTGCTCAACTATAGTGTCATTCACTTTGCAATGCAAAGTAGCGCGCGCAGGGCGCCGCGGGCCTCAGATGTAAACAAGAATTGTTCGTGACTGCGCGCGAGCGCGAGATCGGCTGTCCACTTTATTTTTCGCGAGCGGCATTGCCAAACACGGGACGTCACAGCCATTCTCTCCATCAAGAATGTCGAGGAACTTTAATGAGAATCATTCCGCGCCTTATCGGCGTCGCGATTATATTGTCGGCAGCCGCACCGGCGCGAGCCGTGACGGACGAAATACAAGTCTATGACGCAACGATCGCCCCGACCGGAACATTCAATTTAACGCTGCACAACAATTTCACGCCGAGCGGCAGCGAGGTCCCCGCTTTTCCGGGCGCCATCGTTGCGGATAAATCGCTCAACGGTGCCGCGGAATGGGCCTACGGTGTGGCACCGTGGTTCGAAGCGGGACTGTACCTGCCGCTCTATTCAATCACCCGCAACCGTGGCGTGGTCTACAACGGCTTCAAGCTCAGAGCCTTGTTCGTCACGCCGGATGCCGCCAAACAGGAGTTTTTCTACGGCGTCAATTTCGAATTCAGCTTCAATACGG
>DASYOA010000022.1:0-14260 GCA_036008265.1 Opitutaceae bacterium | reverse complement strand
GGCATCGAAGCGGTCGAGGCGTTCCGCCGTCATCACGAGGAAATCACGCTTGTCCTTTGCGACCTCGGCCTGCCACGCATGAGCGGCTGGGAGGCATTCATGAAAATGCGCGATCTTGTGCCGTCGGTTGACGCCATTTTCATGAGCGGCCACCTCGAGGAAAATCTCCAGGCGGAAATCATCAAATCCGGCGCGCGCGGTTATTTGCAAAAACCCTTTGCGATCTCGGAAGTCCTGGCGGCGGTCAACCGCTTCTTCACCACGGGCGGCTAAATCGGCCGGGTGGGGCGTCGTGCTACGGCCCGCCCACAAAGCGATAGGTCGTGTTGAAGACCAGCTGGATCCTTTTGGAGACAAACAGGCGCACCGTCAGCTTTCCTTGGCTTGCATCCTGCGGTATGGCGCGGCCCACGATCAATCTCGTCTCGCCATCGGAGTTCTCTGCGTGGCCTTTGAACAACACCGTCTCGCCGCGCGCCAGCTGCCGCAGATCATCGTCGCTGGCCTCAATCGTCATTCGCCCGTGCTCGCTCCAGAAAAAAAACGGGAAGACGAAAGCGTCGTAGGTCGACACGTAACCGGCGTGCGTGCGCGTGAAGATGGGCGTGGTCAGTTTCACGTAACCGACGTAAATCGACGTTTTGACCGGCTCGATCGCGGCTTTATTGTAGCGCGCATCCAGCGGGGGTTCGCCGTGCAGCGCCACGGCCAAAACGGCCAGGGAAAGTACTGCGATCAAACCACGGGGCAACATACGGTGACGACTGTGCGCATGGCGCCGCCGTAGGCAAGGCACACCCTCACCATCTTTCGCGTTGCCCCGCGCGCTGAGGTGTCGATGCTTCGCCCCATGGCCAAGAAAGCCCAAGCCACCTGGGGCGGCCGCTTCACCGCGGGTCCCGCCGAACTCATGCTGCAATTCAGCGAGTCTGTATCCTTTGACTACCGTCTCGCGTCGTTCGACATTGCCGGCAGCAAGGCCCATGCCGCCATGCTTGCGCATGTCGGTCTCCTCACGGCCGCCGAGCGCGATGGCATCCACGCCGGGCTCGACAAAATCCTCCGGGAAATCGAGGCCGGCCGGTTTGCCTGGGACATCAGGCTTGAGGACGTGCACATGAACATCGAGCAGGCCCTCGCGAAAAACGTGCCGGCCGCCGCCAAGCTGCACACCGCGCGCAGCCGCAATGACCAGGTCGCGACCGACATGCGCCTCTTCTTCAAGCACGCTTGTGCCGTGCTGGGCGAAAAGCTCCATGCCGTCCAGCGCGCGATCCTCGCGGTCGCCGAACGCGAGCGCGACGTGCTCATTCCCGGTTACACGCACCTCCAGCGGGCGCAGCCGGTGTATTTCGCGCACCATCTCTTTGCCTACCTGGAAATGTTCCAGCGCGATCGCGAGCGCCTGGCCGGCGTGGCCGCGCACGCCAATTTCTGCCCGCTCGGCTCCGGCGCCATCGCCGGCACCACGCTGCCCATCGATCGCGAGTTCGTCGCGAAAGAGCTCGGCTTTGTCGATGCGCGCGGCCGGCCGCAGGTCACGCAAAATTCCATGGACGCCGTCAGCGACCGCGACCTCTTTGTCGAGTTCGCCACCGCCTGCGCGCTCGCCGGGGTGCATTTCTCTCGCCTGGCCGAGGACTTCATCCTCTGGAGCAGCACCGAGTTCAAATTCATCGAGCTGCCCGACGCTTTCTGCACCGGCTCCTCGCTCATGCCGCAGAAGAAAAATCCCGACTCGCTCGAATTGGTCCGCGGGAAAGCCGCGCGCTTGCAGGGCAATCTCCACACCTTGCTCGTCCTCGTGAAAGGCCTGCCGCTCACCTACAATCGCGACCTGCAGGAGGACAAGCCGCCCGTCTTCGACAGTTTTGACCAGACCGGCCTCTGCGCCGACGTGCTCGCCGGCGCCGTGGCCGGCCTCGCCGTGCATCGCGACTGCTGCGCTGCCGCCGTGGCCGATCCCGCGCTGCTGGCCACCGACCTCGCCGATTACCTGGTGGGCAAAGGCGTGCCGTTCCGCGAAGCGCACCACGCCGTCGGCGCGATCGTGCGCGTGGCCGAACACAGCGCCGTCCGGCTCGACCGGCTGACGCTCGAGGAAGTGCGCGCGGTGCATCCGGCCTTTGGCCGGGACTGGGTCGAAGTCTTCAACCTCGGCCGGGCCATGGCCAGGCGCGCCGGCACCGGCATGCCCGGCCCCGCGCAACTCAAGAAACAATTCGCTCGCTGGCAGAAAATTCTAGAGTGATTTTTATCGCGGAAGCGCGAAAAAACGGAAACGCGAAAAACAAACCGATGCCGCTGGTTGAGGAAGAACTTTCCGAGCGAATCCTGGGTTGTTGCATTCGAGTTCATCGTGCACTTGGCCCCGGCTTCCTTGAAAAAGTTTATGAAGAAGCTGTGTCGATTGAGCTGGCCAAGGCCGGGCTTTGCTTTGAGCGCCAGAAAGCCGTTCTGATTTTCTACGATCAAAAACCAATTGGAGAACATCGGTTGGATTTGCTAATAGAGTCCCGTGTCGTTATCGAACTCAAGGCCTGCAAAGAGATTGAGGATGTCCACCTTGCCACGGCGCGATCCTATCTCAAGGCTACCGGACTCCAGCTTGCCTTGGTTTTAAACTTCGCCAAGCCCACGCTCGAAATCCGGCGCGTGGTTCTCACCGCTTGATTCCGCGCTTCCGTTTTTCCGCGTTTCCGCGATTACCTTTTAGCGATGCCATCCATCCGTATTCTTCCCGACCGCGTGGCCAACCAGATCGCCGCTGGCGAGGTCATCGAGCGCCCGGCTGCGGTGGTGAAGGAGCTCGTGGAAAACGCCCTCGACGCCGGCGCCACGCGCATCGAGGTCGAGTTTCGCGCCGGCGGCCGCGCGCTGATTTCCGTCGAGGACAATGGCGCTGGCATGATCCGCGACGACGCGCTGCTTTCGCTCGAGCGCCATGCGACCAGCAAAATCGCCGAGGCGGCCGATCTCGACCGCCTGGGCACGTATGGCTTTCGCGGCGAAGCGCTGCCGTCCATCGCCAGCGTCTCGCGCTTCACGCTGCAGACCCGCACGGCGGCCGACCACGCCGGCACCGAAATCCTCGTGAACGGCGGCAAGTTTGTCCACGTGCGCGACTGCGGCCGTCCGGCCGGCACGCGGATCGAGGTCGCGCAACTCTTTAATTCCGTGCCCGCCCGCCGGAAATTTCTCAAGACCGACGCCACCGAGTCCGCCCACATCATCCAATGCGTGCGGCTCTACGCGCTGGCCAGCCCGCGCGTGTCGTTCACGCTGGCCGAGGACGACCGGGTCATTTTCCGCTCGCCCGAGTGTGCGACGCTGGCCGAACGCGTGGCGGAAATCTTTGGCCGGCAAATCGCGGAAGGGCTGCTGCCGCTGGCCGCGAATGAGGCGGACATGCGATTGCACGGCCTGATTGGCCGGCCCGGCATTGGCCGTGCTACACGGCATGAGATGATCACGTTCGTCAATGCGCGCCCGGTGGACAGTCGCACGCTCAACTACGCGCTGATTGAGAGCTATCACGAGTCGCTGCCCAAGGGCCGCTATCCCCTCGCGTTTGTGTTTTTCGAATGCGATCCCGCGGCGGTCGATGTCAACGTCCACCCCGCCAAGCGCGAGGTGCGTTTCCGCAGCGATACGGCCGTGCGCGGTTTTGTCATCCGCACCGTGCTGCAGCACTTGCGCGATTTGGGCGTGGCCAGCGCGCCCGCGGCGGAACACCGGGGTCCGGCACCCGAAATTCTTCCAGCGTCAACCGGCTTCGCGAACCGGGCAGGGGCTCCGTCGATGGCGGCCATTGCGGTCCTGCCGCGCCGCGAAATCCCTCTCTCTCCATCGTTTCCGCCCGCCGTGGCCCGGGTTTTGCCAGCGCCGCCGGTTGAAAGTTCCCCGCCAAAAATCGAAAGCGTGCCGTGGCGCTTTCTCGGCCTTGCCCATGGTGCCTATGCCCTGTTTGAAACGGCCGCCGGCCTCGTGCTCCTCGACCGCCGCGCGGCACACGAACGCGTGTGGTTCGAGCGCCTGCAGGCGCAGTTTCGCACCGGTTCGATGGCCAGCCAGCGGCTGCTCCTGCCCATGCCGGTCGAACTCGACCCCATCGCTACGGCGCTGCTGCTCGACCGCCTGGAATTTCTTCACCGCCACGGGCTCGAGATCGCCGTGTTCGGCCGCAATTTTTTCCGCATCGAGTCCGTGCCCGACTGGCTCGAGCCGGCGGACGCGGAGCCGTTTTTGCGCGACCTGCTCGGCGCGCTGCGCGATGGCCGCCTGCAGGAAAAGAATCCCGATCTCGCCCGCGACGAGTTCGCCCGTCTCGCCGTCGCGCGCGCCATCCGGCTGCCGGCTGTCGCGAGCGAAACCGAGTCGCTCGCCCTCGTCACCCAGCTCTTCGCCACCCGTTCGCCACTCACCAGCCCGGCCGGCCGGCCCACTTACGTCGAACTCAACCACGGCGAGCTGGCCCGCCGGTTCCAAAAATAACTGCGACCGCAGCTCGCCCATCGGCAAAAAATTCATTCAATCCTCCTTACCACATGCCATCCGCCTCCTCCGAGAAAACCGAAAAATCCGGCTCTGTGAAAAAAACCGGGACTGACGTAGTGCCGGTTGAGCTGTCTGGGCGCCCCCACATCGATTCACCCACCGAAATCCTGCGCTCGCTCATCCTGCGCCACTTGATTTCCACGCTCGCGCGCGACACCAACACCGCCACGCCCCGCGACTGGTGGGTGGCCACGGCGCTGGCGGTGCGCGACCACATCCACGAGCGCATGATCGAGACCCAGGGCGTGCATAACGGGAATAATGTCCGCCGGGTTTATTACTTTTCGCTCGAATACCTCATGGGCCGGCTCTTCGGCAACAATCTCCTCGCCACCGGCCTGTTCGAGTCCGCGCGCGATGCGCTGACCAGCCTCGGGCAGGATTTTGACAATATTCGCGACTCCGAGGTGGACATGGGCCTGGGCAACGGCGGCCTCGGCCGGCTTGCCGCGTGCTTCCTCGACTCGCTCGCGACGCTCGATTTTCCCGCGCTCGGCTATGGCATCCACTATGAGTTCGGCCTTTTCAAACAGGAATTTGTCAACGGGTACCAGGTCGAGCATCCCGACAACTGGATTATTTTCGGCGACCCGTGGGAAGTCGTCCGGCCGGAATACACCCAGGAGGTCCACCTCTATGGCCGGGTTGAAAACATCTTCGACGACCGCGGCACCTACCGCCCGCGCTGGGTCGATACGAAAAAAATCCTCGGCGTGCCGCATGACATTCCCATCGCGGGCTATGGCACCAAAACCGTCAACCTGCTGCGCCTCTGGGCCTCGAAATCCACCGAGGAGTTCGATCTCACCATTTTCAACCGCGGGGGCTATGTCGAAGCCGTGCACGAGAAAACCGTCGGGGAAACCATTTCAAAAGTCCTCTATCCGAACGACAGCACCGAAAGCGGCAAGGAGCTGCGCCTCGTGCAGCAATACTTTTTTGTCGCGTGCTCCCTGCGCGACATCATCCGCCGCCATCTGCGCAACCCGGGCAACTCCTGGGCCAATCTCGAGGCCAAGGTGGCGGTGCAGCTCAACGACACGCATCCCACCATCGCGATCGTCGAGCTCATGCGCATCCTCATGGACGAGCAGAACATGGAGTGGGATCCCGCGTGGGCCATTGTCACTAAAGTCTTTGCCTACACCAATCACACCCTCCTGCCCGAGGCACTCGAGAAATGGAGCGTGTCGCTCCTGGAACGCGTGCTCCCGCGTCATCTCCAGATCATCTACGAGATCAACGCCCGCCTGCTCAAGCAGATCGAGCTCAAGTGGCCGAAAGATGGCGGCGGCAAGAAACGCGCCTGCTCGCTCATCGAGGAAGACGGCGCCAAGAAGGTGCGCATGGCCCAGCTCGCCGTCGTCGGCTCGCACGCCGTCAACGGCGTCGCTGCGCTCCACACGGAACTGCTCAAGACCCGCCTCTTCCCGGAATTCAACGAACTTTATCCCGGCAAATTCCAGAATAAAACCAACGGCATCACCCCGCGCCGCTGGCTGCTCAAGAGCAATCCGCGCCTCGCCGACCTCATCACCCAAAAGATCGGCGGCGGCTGGCCGCGCGATCTGGACCGGCTTCGCCAGCTTGAAAAATTTGCCGATGACCCCGGCTTCCAGCGCGAATTCATGGCGGCCAAGCACGCCAACAAGGTCGATCTCGCCGCGGTCATCAAACACGAGTGCAATATTTCGGTTTCACCGGACGCGCTCTTCGACGTGCAGATCAAGCGCCTGCACGAATACAAGCGCCAGCATCTCAACCTGCTCCACATCCTCGCGCTCTACCGCCGGCTCCTGCAAAACCCGAAGCTCGCCATCGCCCCGCGCGTTTTCATTTTTGCCGCCAAGGCCGCGCCCGGCTACGACCTCGCCAAGAATATCATTCGCGCCATCAACCTGGTCGCGCTCCGGATAAATTCCGACGAGCGCATCGGCGACAAGCTGAAAGTCGCCTTCCTGCCCAACTACCGCGTTTCCCTGGCGGAGAAAATCATCCCGGCCGCCGACCTCTCCGAGCAAATTTCCACCGCGGGCAAGGAGGCCTCCGGCACCGGCAACATGAAGCTCGCCCTCAACGGCGCGCTCACGATTGGCACCCTCGACGGCGCCAACATCGAGATCGGCGAGGAAGTCGGTGACGAAAACATTTTCATCTTCGGCCTGACGGTGGAGGAGGTCGAGGCCCTGCGCGCCCGCGGCTACAATCCGCTGGATTATTATAACCGCGACGAGGAACTGCGCGCCGTCATTGACTGGATCGGCTCCAATTTCTTCGCGCCGCATGAAGACCATGCCTTTGCCCCCCTGCACGACAGCCTGATGCGCGGCGGCGATCCCTTCATGGTGCTGGCCGACTTCCGCGCCTACTGCGACTGCCAGGCCCGGGTTGATGCGGCCTACGGCGACAAGGCCGCGTGGGCCCGCAAGGCCATCCTCAACACCGCCCGCGTCGGCAAGTTTTCCAGCGACCGCGCCATCCGCGAATACGCGCGCGACATCTGGAATCTTCCCGCGGTGCCGGTTTGACGGTTTTAACCACTGATGAACAACTATGCACACTGATGGGGAAAATGCACATTCTGCATGAGTGATAGACGTTTTTGCGTAGGTACCGCGATAAGTGTTGATTAGAGTGTATGCGGGTAGGGCGCGCCGTTTTTGGAGGTCGTCAAATATTCGAGGATTGTTGACGACAAGAATTTTTAATCAGTGACCATAAGTGTTCATCAGTGGTTCAAACATGGTTATCGGCGTAATCCGTCGTAACGCTTTGCATCGGCTTGCGTGGGGCGGGTATGTGTTGGCAAATTGGAGAGCAATCATGCCACCGGCTGAAAACTCCCAATCCACCACGCCGACCACATGCCGGGCCACGCGACGGCAGGATTTTGCACGCCGCGCGATTCTCTGGAGTTCCCTCGCCGTGTTCATCGCTGCCCTCGCGATTGCACCCGTGTCGCTGCCGCTGGCGATTGTCGTCCTGGTCGGGACGCATTTCTTTTTTTTCTTCGCCTCGCTCTGTCCCAACTCGCGCCTCTGCGTGCCGGTCGTCACGCGTTTCGACACCCGTGAACGAGAGGTGTGGCTGACGTTCGATGACGGCCCCGATCCGCAGGAGACGCCGCGGGTGCTGGGGCTGCTCGCGCAGCACCGCGCGCTGGCGACTTTTTTCCTCATCGGGCGCGCAGCGGAAAAAAATCCCGGGCTGGTGCGCGAGATCCTGGCCGGCGGCCACCGCATCGCCAACCATACGTACACGCACCAGGCCGTGCTCTTTTGGGCGTATCCA
This sequence comes from Opitutaceae bacterium, assembly GCA_036008265.1. Classification (GTDB taxonomy): domain Bacteria; phylum Verrucomicrobiota; class Verrucomicrobiia; order Opitutales; family Opitutaceae; genus DASRHD01. Next base: position 6,412 of record DASYOA010000022.1, on the reverse strand, counting down.
CCATCCCGCTTTGCGCGGGAGATCGACCGCTGCACGGACGTCCTGGCTGCGATCGCGGGTTCGCCGCCGCGGTTTTTTCGCGGGCCGGTCGGCTGGCACCCGCCGTTGCTTTATCAGGTTTTGTGCCGGCGCGAACTGCAACCGATCGGCTGGACGGCCCGCGGCCTGGATTATGGGGACCATAATCCCTCGCGCGTGGCCGGGCGTTTGCTGCGCCACCTGCGGCCGGGGGCGATTTTCATGCTGCATCCGGAATGCCGCAACCGCCGGGGCGAAAACACCAGCCTGGCGGCGCTGGAAATCGTGCTGCGGGAGATCGACCGCGCCGGCTACCGCTGCGTGCTGCCGGAGGCGGATCAATTGGTGTGACCGACCTCAAATCGTTCTCATTCTCATAATCATTCTCGTAATCCTGGATGTCTCCAGGTGGTTTCGAGAAAGAGAATGATTATGAGAATGAGAACGATGCGGCCGACAGTCCTTGTAGCCGGGGTCGCTGACCCCGGACCGGCCTCAACGAGGCCGGCTACAATATACCCGCAACGCGGCTCAGAAATGTTCTGCGATGGCGTGGTAAACCTGCTGTTCCTGCGCCAGGCCGCCGGACATGCCGCAGCGGATCTTCACGCGCGTAAAGGTGGTGAAATCTTTTAGCTCCACCGAGATTAACGTGTCGTGGGCATCGCGGGCGCTCAGCTCAACTTCGCCCGGTGTTTCCTTGTCGCCGACCTGCAGGTAGCCCAGATCCTTGAAGGCTTTTGTCACGGCCGTGTGTACGCGTTCGAGCGATTGGCCGGGCTTCGCAATCAGGTAGCCCAGTTTGTATTCGCCGACGACCGAGCCGTCGTCACTCAGTTGCACGGTGGTGCAGCCGGAAAACAAGCCCACCGCGAGCAGCGCGGTGCAGGCGACCAATAATCTAGGGGAGGGGATAAACGAAGGTATCGCTTTCATGATGCCATGGCAGACCATCGGTTTGGCCGTCAGTTCCACGGAAGCACCGGGCCACAAGAGTGATTTTCTGTCACACTACTCGATGTAGCGTTTCAGCACGGTGGCCATTTCGCGCAAGTTCCGCCGGGCGTCGTCTTCGTGGCCCAGTTCCATGACGCAGTGCTGTAGGTGATCGTTGATGATTTTTTCCGACAGCGACTTCAGCGCCCGGCGGGCCGCGATGAGCTGATGCAGCACTTCCGTGCAATCGTAGTCGCCATCGAGCTGGCCATCGATGGCCTTGAGCTGGCCGATGACGCGGTGGAGCCGGAGTTTCAGGGCCCGGCGGTCCGCTTCGGGATTTTCAGGATGATGGGACACGATGTGATAAAATAAGCCGGTACAGCGGTGAATGCCACCAAATTTTAGGTTTTACCTAGTATAGGGGGTGGGGGTATAGTGTATGCATGACTTCTTTCCCGGAATTGTTGCAACACGGCTCGGCGTGGGTGTTCTTTCCCACCGCCGTCCTGATCGGTGCCTTGCACGGCCTGGAGCCGGGCCACTCCAAGACGATGATGGCCGCCTTCATCGTGGCGGTTCGCGGAACCGTCCTGCAAGCCGCGCTGCTCGGGCTGTCCGCCGCGGTTTCCCACTCGCTGGTCATCTGGGCGATCGCTGCGATGGCCTTGGGTTTCGGCCAGCAATGGAATGCCGAGACGACCGAGCCTTATTTCCAGGTGGGCGGGGGCATCCTTGTGATCGCGATGGCTGCCTGGACGTTTTGGCGGATGAAACGCGATCAACACGAGCATGCGCACCATCACCATGACGAAGCCAAGGAAGTCCAATGTGAGCTGGGCACCGGTCAGTTGCGGGTGATCGAGGATGGCGTGCCTCCGCAGTTCAGGCTGGAGCTGGCCGAAACCGAAGTCCTGTCGGCCGCCAGCGTGGAAACCATCTGCCCCGATGGGCAACGGCAACTGTTCCGCCTGGGTCGCAACGGCAACGTTTGGGAATCGGCCGAGCCCATCCCGGAACCGCATGAGTTTCGCGCGGAGATTCATCTGGTGGGCGCGGTGCGACTGAACACGGTGAAGGTTGAATTTCGCGAGGACCACGATCATGCGCACACCGAGGACGATGATGCCCACAGCCGCGAACACGCGGCGGACATCGCCCGCCGGTTTACGAATCGCACCGTCACCACGCCGCAGATCGTGCTTTTCGGGCTCACCGGCGGGCTGATGCCGTGCCCGGCGGCGTTTTCCGTCCTTGTGCTTTGCCTGCAACTCAAAAAATTTGCCCTGGGATTTTCGCTGGTGATCGCCTTCAGCCTGGGACTGGCGTTTACGCTGGTGACCGTCGGTGTCGTGGCTGCATGGAGCGTGAATCAAGCCAGCCGCCGTTTCTCAGGCTTCGGAAAATTTGCGCGCCTGGCGCCCTATCTTTCGCTCGCGGTGCTGCTGACGTTGGGAAGCTTTCTCTTTATCCGGGGCCTGAGCCATTTCGTGTAGCACCACTCGATTCTCGCTTTGCGCCTCTGCGTCTTGGCGGGATGCTATTTCCAGATGGTGATATTCCACGTCACCACGACGTAGCCCAAAAAATGATGCGGATGCGAATTCGTCCAGTAAATGGCCGGGTTGATCGAAAGGTCGGGGGTAAAATTATAGACCACACCCAAGGTCAGGAAATTGGCTGAACCCGACTGGAAATCGGTGGCCACTGCGATCTTGTCCGAGAGCAGACGTTTATAGCCAAGCAACAGCTCTGCTTCGCGATTGGCATAGATGGCGCCGGCCACAAAGCGGTCCTTGTCCGTGTAGTAACCGTATTCCAACACGGGCTGCGCGTCGCCCCCGAGCGTGGACCAGTTGATCAGGCCGGCGGTCAACAGGTGCGGCCCTTTTTGCACCAGGTTGAACTCCGTGCTGAAAAAACCTTCGTTGGGCTTCAGGCCCTGGAACCACGCCACTTCAAACCGCGGGGTGAGGCCAAGCTCGAACTGGATTTCCTGGCTGTTGCCGATGGAAGGATGCTCAAGCTGGGCGCTGAGCCCGAGCACGCCCGTGGGCTGGATCTCCGGCGTGACGATCTGGTTGAGCCCCACGATGGTCGCGTGCGCGGCCGGCGTGAGCCGCAGGGCCGCGAGGAAAAACAGAATTAAGAATAGCCGCGACCCTGATTGGAATTTAGGCATGGTGCAGAGGTGCAGTTGGTTTCAACGGCGAGGGAAGAGGCTTATTTTGACTAGTCAAACTATTATATTCTTATAATCAAACTAGGACTGCCTTGGGCGAAAGGGATGTCTGCATCAGAATACTGGCCATCGCATCGAAAAGACTGAATTATTTCAACGTGAGAAGTTTCGTTATGTCCCTGGCCTTGCTCGGCGCGTGGCCGTTGATGACCGCGCGCGCTGCCCTCCCGCCGTTGCCGCTGATGAATGGCACGTTGTCGGGCGTCTGGCACCTCGATCCTGCTGCTCCGGCACTGGCGTGGCGCATGACGCTCCGGCCGGCGAATGCCGGGGTGTTGGATTTGGAGTTTTCCGTTGAGGGCCAGGACGCCCATTTGGATGTGCAGGCGAGCCTGGATCCGGCCACGGGCGAAGGCACCTGGCAGATTGCGAAATGCCGCCTGGATCTGGCGTCATGGTCCGCGGCCCTGACGGAAAATGTCCCCTCACTGGCCAGCTGGCAGTTTCGCGGCACGCTCGCGATTGAGGGCCACGGCACGATCAAGCAGGGTGTCTTTGACGGAACGGCCACGCTGGAACTGGCGGACGGCGGAATGGAGAATACGAAAAAAAAGAGCTCCTGCGATGGGTTGACGTTGCGCATCACCCTGGCGGGCTTGCAGCCCTTGTGCACGGAGCCGGACCAGGTGCTTTCGGTGCGCATGGCCCAATTTGGCGGTGTCGAGTTGCACGATACTAAAATCTCCTTCGGCTTGACGCCTGACGGCCAGGTGCACGTGGGCACCCTTGATAGTGCCGGCCTCGGCGGAACATTTTCCGCCAATCCCTTTACCTTCGCTCTAAAACAACCTTCCATCACCTGGATTGCCCGCGCCAGGAGGATTGACCTGGCGCAACTCCGGGACGTGGTGGATCCCGGACATTTGAGAATAAACCAAGCCGAAGGCCATCTGAGCGGAAAACTCACGGTGCACCTGGACCACGGGAACCTGACGGTCGGGCAGAGCAATTTGGTTTTGCCCAAGAACGAGACGGCCCAGGTGGTTCTTCAACCTTCGCCGGGGTTATTCTCCCGTATTCTGTATAGCAAAAAAGATATCAAGGTAAACTATCCGGGCCTGGCCCAAATCGAGCTCGGCAAAATGCCGCTGGTCATGAAGACCTTTCGCATCAGGTTTTATCCGGACGGCGAGCAGGCGAGCCGTACGATCTTGATCCAACTGGAGGGCGGTTCGGCGGATCCAAAATATCCGGCGCCGGTCGTCATTGATATTAACGTCCACGGCCCCGTGCAGCAACTTCTTCACGGTGCCTACGCCATGCGCCGCCAACTGCAGCAATGAAATGTTGGTTGTCTTGCGAAATCGGCCACCCTATTTTTATAACATGAAGTGCCGCCTGCTAATTTGTGCCGCCGCCCTGCCGTTGGCCGGCTGCGTGGACGTCAAGCCCATCGAGGTTAAGCCCATCCACGTCACCGTCGATGTGAACGTGAATGTGAAGGTGGACAAATCTCTCGACAATTACTTTGACGATATTGACGAGAAATCCACCACGATTGCTCCCGACGCCAAGCCTGCGGCGCAACCGGCACCTGCACCCACGCCCGCCACGCCATGAAGCCGGCTCTGGTTTTCAGGTTTTTGTTTGCGGCATGGATTGTGTTTGCCGTGGTTGGACCTGCGCAGGCCCAGGTGCCGGCTGGCCCCATTCCGCTTTCGGTCTTGCGTAAGGGCCAAGAGAAGCGCCTGCCGGCACTGGATGCGCTGAAAACCAGCGGTGTGGTCGGCGAGAACAACCAGGGCTTTGTCGAAGTGCGCGGCCATGGCAGCGATTACGCGACTAACCTGGTCGCCGATGAAAATCATGATCGCGCGGTGGTTTACACGCTTTACGCGCGGAAGTATGACATCGCGCCTGAGCAAGTGGGGCGCCTCCGCGCCAAAAAAGTTGCGGAAAAATCCAAGCCCGGCATCTGGCTGCAGGCACCGGACGGAACCTGGTACCAAAAAAAGGCTGAAGGTCTGAAAAACTGAAGGGCTGAAAAAATTCAGCCTTTCAGCCCTTCAGTTCTTCAGCCTTTCTCAGCCATGACCCTCGACGAACGGCTGAAAAAATTCCTCGGGAAAACTCCCGACACGGCGCGGGCGCTTTTTGTCGCGCCGAATGCGACGGTGTTGGGCGACGTCGTCCTTGGCCCGCAGAGCAGCGTGTGGTACGGCGTCGTGCTGCGCGGCGACATCAACGAAATCCGGGTGGGCGAGGGCACGAATATCCAGGACAATGCCGTGGTGCATCTCGCCGATGATTTTGGCGCGTACATCGGCGCATGGTGCACCATCGGCCACGCGGCCATCATCCATGCCTGCACGATTGGGGACGAATGCCTCATCGGCATGGGCGCAACCATCCTCGACGGCGCGCAGATCGGGGCCCGCAGCATGATCGGCGCAAATTCGCTCGTGCCCCAAGGCATGGTCGTGCCGCCCGGCTCGCTCGTTTACGGTTCGCCGGCGAAAATCACCCGCCTGCTCGCACCCGAGGAGCAGGCTAAATTGCGCGGCTGGGCGGAGAAATACGTCGTGGTGGCCACAGCGCACCGCGAAAAAGGCTGAAGACTGAAGGCTAAAAGCTGAAATCGATTCAGTCCTTCAGCTTTTCAGCCTTTTGCTTCAGGCCGCCTGAACGATCCGCACGCTTTTCACTTCGATGCGTTCGATGGGCTGGCTTTTTTCGCCGCCCGAGCCACCCACCGGCACTGTCGCGATGCGTTCCAACACGTCGTCGCCGGCGATGAGCTGGCCGAAGGCGGTGTATTGCTTGTCGAGGAAACGAGCGTCGCCATGCACGATGAAAAACTGGCAGCCGGCGGAATCGGGGTGCGACGAGCGCGCCATGGAGATGACGCCGCGCACGTGCGGCTTGGCGTTGAACTCGGCATTGAGCTTGTAGCCGGGGTCGCCGGTGCCGGGCATGCCGCGCGCGCCGGCCTTGGTGTTCGGGCAGCCGCCCTGGATCATGAAGCCTTTGATGATGCGGTGAAACGCGGTGCCGTCATAAAAGCCGGACTTGGCGAGTTTCTTGAAATTTTCGACGGTCTTGGGCGCGACGTCGGGCCAGAAGGCAAGGGTCAGATCGCCGTAGCTGGTTGTGATGATGGCGTTTTCCTGGACGGGTGCGGGAGTGCTCATGGGGTGGCGAGCGAACCTCGACCTGCGCCCCGCGGCAAGAACCAAGTTCGCATACCAAGGGCTGAAGGACTGAAAAACTGAAGGG
>DASYOA010000021.1:0-1843 GCA_036008265.1 Opitutaceae bacterium | reverse complement strand
TAACAGGTTTCGTAGTCTTTTTACCGTCTGGCTGATTTTATGTCTAATTTTCGGGGGAGATACCGAGGTTCATTTGATGCGCTGAAGCCAGAGCCTCTGCATTGTAGCCGGGGTCGCTGACCCCGGCTATATTTCGAGCTCCGACGCCCAAGGTGGAGCGGCTTGAACACAAGACGCTCTGAGCGCGTTGAGGTCAACGCGCTCCACCTTTTGAAAAATGCTTGTCAGAGTTTGCGCTGCGCTTTTTCCGCCAATAGCGGTATGGCTTTGTCGTTTGAATTCATTCCCTACAATCGCGATCATCGGTTCCGGGGCCATCGGCCTGTATTACGGCGCGAAGCTCGCGCCTGCCGGCGCGGATGTGCGTTTCCTGATGCGCAGCGATCTCGCGGCAGTGCGGGCGCGGGGTTTGCTGTTGCTCCATGAGAAAGACCTCACGACCGAGCTGCGGCCGGTTGCGGCGTTTGGCTCCACCGGAGAAATCGGCCCGGTCGATCTCATCATCGTCACACTCAAGACCACGGCGAATGGCGAACTTGCGCGCTTGCTGCCGCCGTTGCTCGGCCCGGGCACGGTGATTTTAACGCTGCAAAACGGCCTGGGCTCCGACGAGCAGCTCGCGGCGCTTTTCGGCGCGGAACGCGTGATGGGCGGACTCGCATTCATCGCCGCGACCCGCATGGCGCCGGGCGAGGTGACGTGCTACCATCCGGGTTCGATTGCGCTCGGCGAGTTCGGCCGGCCGCCGCAGGAGCGCACCCGCACGCTGGCCGCGCAATTTACAGCCGCGGGCGTGAAGACACGCGTGGTCGACGACTTGAACGAGGCGCGCTGGCGCAAGCTCGTTTGGAACATTCCGTTCAACGGCCTCGCCATTGCGGCCGGTGGCGTTGCGACCGACCGGCTCTGTGCCGATCCGTCGCTGGCCACGGAAGTGCGCGCGTTGATGCACGAGGTGCAACTCGCCGCCGGCCGGCTCGGCTTCACCATTCCCGACAAGTTTCTCCAGCAGCAATTCGACGTGACTCCGCCGATGGGCGCTTATCGTCCGTCGAGCCTCGTCGATTTTCTCGCCGGGCGCGAAGTGGAGGTCGAGGCGATCTGGGGCGAGCCGTTGCGCCGGGCCCAGGCCGCGGGCGCGAGCGTTCCGCGGCTCGAAAAACTTTATGCGTCGCTGAAAAAACTAACGCTGAAGGCTGAAAACTGAAGGCTGAATTGCAAATTACGAGTGCTTCAGCTTTCAGCCTTCAGTCTTTCTCATTCACGACAGGATTGGTGAGCGTGCCGATTTTTTCGATTTCCACGCTCACGGTGTCCCCGGCTTTCATGAAAACGGGCGGCTTGCGCGCGAAGCCCACGCCGTGCGGCGTGCCGGTGAGGATGACGGTGCCGGGCAGGAGCGTCTTGCCGCCGCTCAGAAACTCGATCAGCCGCGGCACGTCGAAGATCATGTCGTCCGTGTTCCAGTCCTGCATCACCTGTCCGTTGAGGAGGGTTTTGATCTGGAGCGAATTGGGGTTGGGAATTTCGTCGCGTGTCACAAGCACGGGGCCGAGCGGACAAAACGTGTCGAAGCTTTTGCCCTGGCACCACTGGCTGCCGCCCCACTGTTGCTGCCAGTCGCGGGCGGAGACGTCGTTGGCGCAGGTGTAGCCGAGGACGAAATCGAGGGCGTTGGCGCGCGTCGCGTTTTTGCAGCGCCGGCCGATGACGACGGCGAGCTCGCATTCGTAATCGACTTTGGTGCTGAGGAGCTTTTGCGGAATTTCCACCGGGTCGCCGGGGTTCTGCGCGGCGCTGGTCGGCTTGATGAAGAGCACGGGGAATTCCGGCAGGTCGTGGC
>DASYOA010000020.1:0-2654 GCA_036008265.1 Opitutaceae bacterium | reverse complement strand
GAGCAGCTGGCTCGCAACCACCGACATGCTCAATCTCCTGCAACTGGCCGACTGGGAGATGCTGCAGATGCAGCCCCGCCTGCTCCTGCCGCTGCAGCTCGGCTTCGTGGAAAAAATTTTCAACCGCCTGCTCGCGCCGCTGCTGCCAACCTTCTGCCTGGCCGTTTTTCTCGTCGCCCGCCCGCGTCGTCACTTGCCCGCCGCGCACCCGCTCACCGTCTCGGTCATCATTCCGGCCCGCAACGAGGCCGGCAACATCCAGGCCGCGGTCGAGCGCACGCCCGAGCTGGGCGCGGGCACCGAACTGATTTTTGTGGAAGGCCATTCCCGCGACAACACCTGGGACGAAATCCAGCGCGTCGCCGCGGCCTTTCCGCAACGCCGCATTAAGATTCTCCGGCAATCCGGCAAAGGCAAAGGCAACGCCGTGCGCGAAGGGTTCGCCGCCGCCACCGGCGACATCCTCATGATCCTCGACGCCGACCTCACCATGCCCCCGGAGGAGCTGCCTAAATTCTACGACGTCATTGCCAACGGCCGGGCCGAGTTCGCCAACGGCGTGCGCCTGGTTTACCCGATGGAAGACCGGGCCATGCAGTTTCTCAACCTTTGCGCCAATAAAACCTTCGGCCTGCTCTTCACCTGGCTGCTGGGCCAGTCGGTCAAGGACACGCTGTGCGGCACCAAGGTGTTGAGCCGTGCCCACTATGAAAAGATCGCCGCGCAACGCGCCTATTTCGGCGACTTCGATCCCTTCGGCGACTTCGACCTGCTTTTCGGCGCCGGCAAACTCAACCTGAAGATCGCCGACGTGCCCATCCGCTACTGCGAGCGCACCTATGGCACGACCAACATCCAGCGCTGGAGCCACGGCTGGCTCCTCCTGCGCATGGTGTTTTTTGCCGCGCGGAAGCTGAAATTTGTTTAGGACCTTCACCACAAAGACTCGAAGGACACAAAGAGACGCGAATTTTTTCCCGCGGATAACGCGGATGATCGCGGATATTTGCAGGCTGATGAAAACTGTGCTGCTAGCGCAGAAAGCGCTTCCGAGGTGCTTTCTGATCGCAACGACGGTCAACAGGGTTTCCAGCAACCATTCGCGTACATTCGTGTTCATTCGCGGTTAAAAAAACGGATCGAATTCGTGATCTTCCGTGTACCGAGCCGCAGGCGACATCGTATAATCTGTTCCGAATTAATAAGTGTTTATAAGTGTTCATCAGTGGTTCAAATGTATGAATCCGAGTCCGCGATGATCCGAGTTATCCGCGAAGAAAAACCAATTTCAACCACCTCCTCCTAGCCGCCCCATGAACGTCCCCTTTCTCGAACTCAAGCCGGCCTACGAGGAACTGCGCACGGAATGCGATGCCGCCTACCGGCGCGTGATGGATTCGGGCTGGTATCTTTTCGGCCGCGAGCTCGAAAGCTTCGAAGCCGAATATGCCCGCTACTGCGGCACCGCGTACTGCATCGGCGTGGCCAACGGCCTCGAGGCCCTCCAGCTCGCGCTGATGGCCGCCGGCCTCGGGCCGGGCGACGAGGTGCTCGTGCCGTCGAATACTTATATCGCCACCTGGCTGGCCGTCTCAAGCGTCGGCGCCCGGCCCGTGCCCGTCGAGCCCGATGAAAAAACTTTCAATCTCGATCCGGCCCGCCTCGCCGAAAAAATCACGCCGCGCACCAAGGCGATTCTGCCCGTGCACCTTTACGGCCAGTGCGCCGACATGGACGCGATCAACGCGATCGCGCAAAAACACGGACTGTTCGTGCTCGAGGACGCCGCCCAGGCCCAGGGCGCCAAATATCGCGGCCGCACCGCGGGCAGCCTCGGGCACGCCGCCGCGCACAGCTTTTATCCGGGCAAAAACCTCGGCGCGTTTGCCGACGGCGGCGCGCTCACGACCAACGATGCCGCCTTCGCCGAGAAACTCCGGTACCTCCGGAACTATGGCTCGAAGGTCAAATATCACCACGAAGTCCGCGGCTTGAATTCGCGCCTGGGCGAACTGCAGGCCGCCTTCCTGCGCGCAAAGCTGCCCCACCTGGATGAGTGGAACACGCGCCGCGCCGCGCTCGCGCCGCGCTACCTCGCCCAGCTCCGGGATATCGCCGGCCTCACGCTGCCCCACGCGCCCGCCTGGGCCGGGCCGATCTGGCATCTTTTCGTCGTACGCACGCCGCGCCGCGATGCATTGCAAAAGCATCTCGCCGCGCACGGCATCGGCACGCTCATCCACTACCCCATCCCGCCGCACCTTTCCGGCGCCTATCGCGACGCCGGCTGGCAGCGCGGCGATTTTCCCCTCGCGGAAAAACTCGCCAACGAGGTGCTCAGCCTCCCGATCGGCCCGCATCTGACGGCCGAACAGATCGATTACGTTTGCACCGCGGTGCGGGCGAATGAGTAGTTGGTAGTTAGTGATTTGTAGTTGGTGGGATCCAGCGTCCGAACGCTAAAGGTGAACATCCAACACCCCATGTCGGGCACTGAACGCCGAGTTTCAAACTACCAAATTACCAACTTCCAAGTTATCAAATACCAACTACTAATTACAAACTACCGCCTCCGAGTCCACCATGGCTGATCCACGTTCATCCCTCCTCACCAACTTCGCGCGCAAGCGCGACTTGTGGTGGCAATTCACGGT
>DASYOA010000019.1:0-4040 GCA_036008265.1 Opitutaceae bacterium | reverse complement strand
TTTTTGCTCCATTTCAACACAGTTTGAGTGATGGCCAACTCTTCTGGTGATTCAGGGCGCATCGCAGTCGATGCCATGGGCGGCGACCTCGGTCCAGCCGAGGTGGTCGAGGCCGTCCGCTTGGCCTTTCACGAATTTCCCGAGCTCAACCCGGTCGTGCTCGTTGGCGATGAGGCGGTCCTGCGCCCGCTGCTCGTAAAAACGCGGCTCGATCAGGATGCACGCGTGACGGTCTTTCACGCCTCGGAAGTCGTCACGATGGACGACAAGCCTCTGCAAGCCGTCCGTCGCAAAAAAGATTCATCGATGATGCGCGCGATCGAACTCGTGAAAAACGACGGGGCCGGCATCGTCGTGAGTTGCGGCAACACCGGCAGCCTTGTCACCGGCGCCGCGCTCAAGTTGCGCACCATGGAAGGCGTCGATCGCCCTGCCCTCGCCGCCGTCATCCCCCGTGAAAACGGCCATTTCATTCTCATCGATGCCGGCGCCAACCCGGACGCCAAGGCGGAGCATCTCGTGCACAACGCCATTCTCGGTTCGCATTATTGCCGCATCGTGCTCGGCGTGGCCTCCCCGCGCGTCGGCCTGCTCACCATCGGCACCGAGGAAGGCAAAGGCAACGCCCTCATCACCGAGGCCCACGAACAGCTTAAAAAAATCGGCAGCCTGATCAACTACGCCGGCCCGATCGAAGGCTTCCAGGTTTTCGAGGACCACGTCGATATCGTCGTGTGCGACGGTTTTGTCGGCAATATCTGCCTCAAAAGCTGGGAGTCCCTGGCGGGATTTGTCTCGGCCATCTTGAAAAACGAACTGCGCGCCGGTCCCCTGCGCATGATTGGCGCGGCGTTCTCCCGCGGCGCCTTCCGCGCGCTCAAGAAACGCATCAATCCCGAGCGCTATGGCGGCGCGCCCCTGCTTGGCCTCAAGGGCGACATCCTCAAGGCCCATGGCTCCAGCAACCGCCACGCCATCAAGAGTGCCATCCACGCCGCCAGCGAAATCCTCAAGGCGGACATGAACCATCGCATTGAGGCTGACATCGCACGAGCCAACGAACTCCTCCATCAGCCCGTGGTGTGACGCATCGCGCCCGCACAAAATTTCTACGCGTAACTATCCAATGGTCTCCCCTATCACTGCCATTATCGGAACCGGTTCTTACGCTCCCGCCAAAATCCTCACCAACGCCGATCTCACTAAAATCGTCGATACCTCCGAGGAGTGGATCATCAACCGCACCGGCATCCGCGAACGCCGGATCGCCGCGCCCGATGAAAGCAATTCCGACATGGCCGCCCGCGCCGGGGCCGCCGCGCTCGCCGATGCCGGTCTCCCGCCTGCCGCCATCGACGTCATCATTGTCGCCACGCTTACCCCCGACATGCCGATGCCGTCCACCGCCTGTTTTGTGCAGGACAAGCTCGGCATCCCCATCCACGCGTCGTGTTTTGACCTCAACGCCGCCTGCTCCGGATTCCTCTATGCGCTCGAGACCGGCTGCGCCCTGGTCGAATCGGGCCGCTACCGCCACGCCCTCGTCATCGGGTCGGAGAAAATGTCCACCGTCATCGACTGGCAGGATCGCACCACCTGCGTGCTTTTCGGCGACGCCGCCGGCGCGGTCGTCATCGGCCGCGCCACCAAGCCCGGCTGCGGCTTTCTCGGTTGCAACCTCAACGCCAAAGGCAGCGTAACCGATATCCTTTGCATCCCCGGCGGCGGCAGCAACTTTCCCGCCACGCCCGATTCGGTCGCCGCCCGCCAGCACTTCATCAAGATGAAGGGCCGCGAAGTCTTCAAAATCGCCGTACGTTCCATGGAGGAGTCGGCCCGCGAAATTTTGGAACAACATCACCTGCAGCCCGATCAGATATCCTGCGTGATCCCACACCAAGCCAACCTGCGCATCATCGAGCTCATCGCTGAAAACCTCCACATTCCGCTCGAGCGTTTCTTCATCAACCTTGACCGCTACGGCAACACCTCCGCCGCCTCCATTCCCCTGGCCCTCGATGAGGCGCGCCGCGCCGGCCGCGTGAAGTCTGGCGACACCGTTCTCATGCTCGCCTTTGGGGCGGGCTTGACCTATGGCTCCGCGCTGATTCGACTCTAATTATCCCATGTCATTCGCTGCGCTACGCCACCTTTGCTTTGCCCTCATTGCCATCGCCGCCTCGGTCTTGCTGACCGCCCACGCCCGCGCCGATCTGGTTTGGACACCGGAAGGAGGCTGGCAGCTTGAAGGTGGCGCGATCTCCGGCCTCGCCGAGACCGAAGGCCGTAATGCCATCGACCTGATGAACAAGGGCCGGGCGGCCGAAGAAAAAGGCTACTACAGCAGCGCCCTCCGCAATTACGGCAAAGCCGTCAAAAAATATCCCAACTCCATTTGGGCGCCGGAGGCCCTCTACCGTTCCGCCCACCTCCGCCTTCTGCGTAAACAATATTACAAGGCTTTCGACGACTACCAGGTAATCATCGGTAAATATCCAAGCACGAAGCGCTTTGACGAAATCATCGGCGAGCAATACCATATCGCCACCATCCTTTTAAACGGAGGCCGCAACCACTTCTTCTTCGCGCTTATCCCCGGTTTTACCAACCGTGAAAGAGGCGTCCAATACTGTGAGCAGATCGTCCTCAATGCGCCCTACAATACTTACGCGCCCCTGGCCTTGATGGAATCCGCGAGCGGCCAGCGGAGGGCCGGCAATATCGAGGAAGCCATCGATGCGCTCGATCGCTTCATCAACAATTATCCGCAGAACATCCTGGCGCCCGATGCTTATCTCCGGCTCGCCCAAATGAACGCCGCCCTCGTTGACGGCCCCTACTACGACCAGGCCTCCACCAAGGAGGCCATCACCTATTATCAGGATTTCATGATTCTGTTCCCGGGCGACCACAATATCGGTGCCGCGGAAACCGGCCTCGCCGACATGAAACAAACCCTCGCCGAGAGCAAAATAAAGATGGCCGACTTCTACTTCTACAAGCGCTCCAATTTCGTGGCCGCGCGTGTTTTCTACAACGAAGCCATCACCTCTTATCCTGACTCCGATGTGGCCAGCCTGGCGAAAAAACGCCTCGCCGAGGTCGAGGTCGCCGCAGCCAAAGCCAAGAACTCGCCAACCTCGAAGAAAAAACTCCTCGGGATTTTCTAAGTCGAGTCCGGCGAACGCGCGCTGATCTTTTCAATTTGTCCTCATCTGCGCCAAGAAAATTCATTGCCCGATGCCGCTCCGCCTGACCTTTGCCCTCCCGTTTGCCCTGCTCCTTGCCGCCTGTGCGCACTACCAGCTCGGGACCGATGGCAAGCTCGCCTTTGCCACGCTTTATATCGAGCCGGTCGAAAACAAGGCACTGCTCCCACAAGCCTCGGCGCTGGTCAGCACGCAACTCAGGGAGTCACTCTTGCGCGACAGCCGGGTCACGTTGGTCAATGACCCCGCCTCGGCCGACGCCGTCCTGCACGTCACGCTCACCGATTACTCGCGGGCCCAAACCGCCGCACGTTCCGACGACACCGGCCTCGCCCGCAAATTCCAGCTCACCCTCCTGGCCGTCTGCACGCTGCGCGACAACCACACCGGCAAAGTTTTGTTTGAAAATCGCCCGGTCAACGCGGTAAAAGAAGCCTATACGGACAGCGGGCAACTCCAGTCTGAATACAACACGCTTCCGCTCCTCGCCGCATCGCTGGCCGATTCCATCGCGCACGCCGTGCTCGATGTGTGGTGACCTCTTTTCCCATGCACGAACCCATCCTTGCACCCTCACTTCTTGCCGGCGATCACGCCAACCTCGCGGCCAGCGCGCGGATCGCGGCCGACCACGGCCTTCCGTGGTTGCACATCGACATCATGGACGGCCATTTCGTGCCGAACCTTACGTTTGGGCCGGAAACCGTCGCCGCCCTGCGCCGCGCCGGCCTGAAAACCTTTTTCGACGTGCATCTCATGCTCGACGAACCCCAGGACTATATCGAGCCGTTTGCCAAGGCCGGGGCCAATCTCATCAGCATCCACATCGAA
>DASYOA010000018.1:0-2508 GCA_036008265.1 Opitutaceae bacterium | reverse complement strand
GAGGCCGACGGTGTTGAGCACTTTTTCAAGTCGCGCCTGCTGCTCCTCGGGCGGCAGTTTTCCCACCGGCAGAAGCACATTGCCGCGCACGGTGAGCCAGGGGAAAAGGGCGAAGTTTTGGAAGACCATCGACACGCCAGGCGAGACGCCTTGCAGCAGCATATCCTTGTAATAGACCTCGCCTTTGGTCGGTGCGATCAAGCCGGCCATGATGCGTACCAGGGTGGACTTGCCGCAGCCGGACGGGCCGAGCAGGGCAACGGCGTCGTGCTCGTGCACGGCGAGGTTAATGTCGCTGAGCACCAGGTCGCGTTCGCTGGCCGTCGCGGCGTATTCGTGGCTGATGTGGCGAAGCTCGATGAGCGGTGAACCGGAGGAAGGCATCGGGAAAATTGAGAAATTGGAAAAGCGGAAAATTGGGAAGGCGAAAGGCGAAAATTGGAAAAGTGTGAAGCGGAATGTTAAGTAAAGTTTATGGATCTTGTTTTGCGATTTTCCGATTTTTCAATTTCCCGATTTTCTGCGATCAAATATCGAAGCGGCAGCGTTCGTTGGCCAGCGACTGGAGGCGTTTCCAGACGGTGCGATTGACGACCACGACGATCACCGCCATGACGAGGGATGCGGCGGTGAGACGGGAGAAATCCCCGTCATTCGTGGCGCGAGTGATGTAAGCGCCCAAGCCGGTGGCCATGTAAGTTTTTTGGCGGTCCTGCACAAACTCGGATACGATGGTGGCGTTCCAGGCGCCGCCGGCGGCGGTGATCCAGCCGGTGACGAGGCCGGGCAGAATGGCGGGAATGAGGAATTTTTTCCAACGGCGCCAGCCGTCGAGGCGCAGGATTTCAGCGCAGCATACGATGTCGTTGGGAATGGCCGCTGCTGCGCCCATGACATTGAAAAGAATATACCACTGGGTGCCGAAGAGCATGAGCAAGACGGCGCCCCATTGCAGGCTGCCGCCGACGAGAAGCACCACGGCGAGCAGCCAGCCGTAGAGCATCGGCGCGGGAAAATTGGCCACAAACTGGATGAAGGGCTGGAGGCGGCCGGACAGCCGTGGATTCAGGCCGATCCAGATGCCGAAGGGCACGGCCCAGAGGGTTCCGATCAACAGGGTGGCGAGGACACGGATAAAACTTAAACCCGCGTCACCCATGATCTCCAGCCATTCGGCCGGCTTGACCTGGATCAGCAGCGTGCCCAGCCGGTGCGCGCCCCAGGCGAGAAACACCAGCACGGCCACCAGGAATAAAAAATAAACGCCGCGATTAAGCCGACCGTGGTGCGGCGGTGGGGTGCCTGGCGGCACGAGGGAGGTTTGCTCGGTGGGCGGGTTGGGCGGCGGGATGATCCAACCTTTGAGGACCTGGAAGGTCGCCCCGATCTTTTGCACGGCAACGGAGCGGGCGAGCCAGAGCTGCAACGAGGTTTTGGGCGCGGTGCCGGTGCCGAAATCATCGAGCTTGAACTTGCGCGACCACACAACCAGAGGCCACCAGATCAAACGGTCGACCACCAGGATGACGACACTCATGGCGATCACGGCATAGATTTGTGCCGGAATGTTTCCCTGGTCCCGGGCCACGCTCATGTAAGAGCCGATGCCGGGGACGCGATAACTCGCATCCCCGATATTGGAAGCCTCCGTGACGGCGAGAAAGAACCACCCGCCGGCCATCGAGACCATGCTGTTGTAGAGCAATCCCTGCGCGCCGGACGGCAGCTCAATCCGCCAGAAACGATGCCACCAGGTGTAACCGTAAAGTTTACCGAGCATGCGGAAATCGGCCGGGGTGCCGCGCAGCGAATCGTAGTAACTGAAGACCATGTTCCAAACCTGGCCGGTGAAGATCATGACCACGCAGGCGAGCTCGAGGCCGGCGTTGCTGCGAGGAAAAAGTTTGATCAAGGCCAGCAACACGACCGGAAGAAAAGCCAGGACCGGCAGACTCTGGAGAATATCGAGCGCGACCAGCACGAATCGGCGCGCCCGTTGGTCATAGTAAGCCCAGGAGGCGACGAGCAGGGTGAAGACCAGCGAGAAAAAATAAGCGATCCAGCCCCGCGCGAACGAATACAGCGCGTACTTGGGCAGCGCCCACGGGGAGAGGTTGATGTCCACGGTCAGCCGCTGGGGATGACGCCATTGCCCGGCAACATTGGCGGCACCCAACACGAAGGCGGCCACCCCGAGCAATACAAGTGCATCGATCCAGAACGCGGACTTGCGCGGAGGAGGGTTTTCGCTGTGCGGCAACATACTTCTTACCATGCAGCCGGTCAATGAACGCAGCACAAGCCGAAAGAAGGGGTTCGCGGGAAAATTACAAAGCGGGCAGAAATAGTGATTGCACTGCCGGAGGCGCGAAATCTATGTTCCCTCTTTTACGCTGATGCAAAAGCACGGGCCGAAGCGCGTCTATACCCCACAGTCGCTCGAGTTTTGGTTCGAGAAGCTGTCTTTGGACTGGGAAAATCACTTCAGCGCCAACCAGCTCGAAGAAG
>DASYOA010000017.1:0-4506 GCA_036008265.1 Opitutaceae bacterium | reverse complement strand
AGGCGGAGCAGCGGTTGCACGAGCAGCAACAGGTTCTCGCGCGCTTGCGCACGGATCCGGCCTACGTCGAGCGCGTCATCCGCCAGCAGCTTGGTTATGCCAAGCCGGATGAATTTATTTTCCGCTTCGAACCGTGAAGGTGCAGGAAGAACTTATCTCAAAAATGAAAATGATGTTACTTTTAAATTTTGAGCTAACTTCAAATCATTTTCATTGCACCGATGAACCGTAGCCGACTTCAATCGCCACCTTAATTTTTTTAATGGCGACCTTTCCGCTTATCGAAAACTTCCAACGCGCCGGCCAGGGGCACGTCTTTGCTTTTTTTAACCAGCTTCCCGCGGCGGGGCAACAGGTGTTGCTGGCCGAGGCGGCGGAAATCGATCTCGACGAACTCGCGCTGCTGACCCGCACGCTACTGGCAAAAAATCCCGCGGCCGGCGCCGGCCTCGACGAGCTTACGCCCGCGCCTTATGTGCCGTTACCCGAGCAGGGGGGCGATGCCACCGCGTGGGCGCGGGCCAAGGTGGCGGGCGAAGCCGCTTTGGGGGCGGGCCGCGTGGCGGCGTTTACCGTCGCGGGCGGGCAGGGCACGCGCTTGGGCTGGGACGGGCCCAAGGGCACGTTCCCGGTCACGCCCGTGAAAAAAAAGCCGCTTTTCCAGGTTTTTGCCGAGAAGATCCGGGCCGCAGGTGTCCGCTACGGCCGGCCGCTGCACTGGTTCATCATGACGAGCCACGCGAACCATGAGGCGACCGTGGCATTTTTCGCCGGACATAAGTTTTTTGGCCTCGACCAGGCGCGCGTGCATTTTTTCCGCCAGGGGCGCATGCCGGCGGTGGATTTCACGGGGAAAGTCTTGCTTGAGGCGCCCGGCCGCATCGCGATGTCGCCCGACGGGCACGGCGGCTCGCTGCGAGCCCTCGATCGCAGCGGCGTGCTCGACCTGTTGAAAAGCGAGGGCATCGACACCATCAGCTACTTCCAGGTGGACAATCCCCTCGTGCGCTGCATCGACCCGGCATTTCTGGGCTGGCATTTTTCGCAAGGCTCGGAAATGTCGAGCAAGATGGTGGCGAAGGCGTATCCGGAGGAAAAGGTCGGGCATTTCTGCGTCCAGCAGGGCCGGCTCGTCGTCGTCGAATACAGCGATCTGCCGCTCACCCGGCAGCGCGAGCTCGATCCCGCAACGGGGCGGCTGCGCTTCCATGCCGGCAACGTCGCCATCCATGTGATCGACCGCGAGTTTGCGCGACGCATGGCTTCCGGCGAGAATCGGCTGTCCTTCCATCGCGCGGACAAAAAAATTCCCGTGATCGACGCCGCCGGAAGACCGCTCCAGCCGGCCGCGCCCAATGGGGCGAAATTCGAAATGTTTGTTTTCGACGCCCTGCCTTTCGCAAAAAATCCCATCGTGATTGAAACCCGCCGGGCGGATGACTTTTCGCCCGTGAAAAACGCGGAGGGCGCGGATTCGCCGCAAACCTGCCGCGATGACCAGCTTCGGCAATTTGCGCGCTGGCTGCGTACCGCCGGTGCGACGGTTGAGACCGATGAGGCCGGCTATCCGCGTCCGGCACTGGAGGTTTCGCCACTTTTCGGTTACGATGATGACTCGTTTGCCCAGGCGTGGGAAAAGCTTTCGCCCAAGCCGGCCGTGGCCGACGGACTGTACCTCGATTAATTTTTCATGCCCACTACCAAGAAAATTTCCCTCGCCGCGCGCGCCGGCCATCTTTTGCCAGCCGCGGCGGAAAATCTCACTGCCTGGCTGGGCTCCGGTTTACCCGCGTGGGCCATCGCCAGCATCGGCGAACTCATCGGCCAGGGCGCATGGGACGAGCTCAACGACCGGTTTTACCGCTACCTTGAGTTCGGCACCGGCGGCATGCGCGGACGCACCATCGGCGCCGTCCCGGCGAAAAGCGAGCTGGGCACACCCAGTCCGCAGGGCACGCCGGAGCACGCAGCCATCGGCAGCAACGTGCTCAATGATTTCACGCTCATCCGCGCAACCATCGGGCTGTACCGATACACCAAGAAATATCTCGCGCAAAATCTGCTCTTTGATGCGCCGAGGCTCGTCATTGCGCATGACGTGAGGCATTTCTCGCGGCATTTTTGCGAGCTGGCGGCCTCGACCTGGACGCAACTGGGCGGCGTGGCTTTCATCTTTGACGGGCCGCGTTCGACGCCGCAGCTGAGCTTTTCCGTGCGCTGGCTCAAGGTGCATGCCGGCGTGGTCATCACGGCCAGCCACAATCCGCCGCATGACAATGGTTTCAAGGCGTACTTTCAGGATGGCGGGCAGGTGGTGCCGCCGCACGACAAGGGCATCATCGCCGAGGTCAATGTCGTTCAGCTCGCCGAGCTCGGTGCCTTTCTCAAAAAGGATTTGTCCCGCACGATCATGTTGAACCGGGCGGCGGACGATGCGTACCTGGTGGCGGCGTCGCGCGCCGCCATCGACCATCGGGCTCTTTCCCGGGCAAAACTGAAGGTGGTTTTCACCAACATCCACGGTACGGGCAGCGTGGCTGCGACGCCGCTCCTGCTGCATGCGCGGGTGGATGTGGTTGAGGTGACCGAGCAGGTGGCCTTCGATCCGCGTTTTCCGACGGTGAAATCGCCCAATCCGGAGAATGCCGAGGCGCTGACGCTGGCCCTCGCCACGGCCGATCGGCGCGGATGCGACATTGTGTTCGCGACCGACCCCGATGCGGACCGCATGGGCGTGGCGGTGCGCGGGCGCGACGGGAAAATGGTCATTTTGACCGGCAACCAGATCGGCGTCTTGCTGGCCGAATATCGGATTTCCAAATACAAGGAGCTGAAATGGATTCCACCCGAAGGCTCGGAGCGGGCGGTCTTGATCAAGACCTTTGTCACCACGCCGATGCAGGATGCCATCGCCCGCGGCCATGGCATCAAGGTCATCAACACGCTGACCGGCTTCAAATGGATCGGAGCCCGGCTGCGGCGTTACGAGGGCGAGATGCTGGAAGCGCTCCGCACCACCGAGCACCTGGTGATCGACTACGACGCCACGCCCGCGCGCAAGCGGGCCGAGCTGATGCTGGCGCACAGCACCTTCCTGGTTTTGGGCGACGAGGAGAGCAATGGCTTTCTCGGCACCGACGTCGTCCGGGACAAGGACGGCAACGCCGCCTGCCTGATGTTTGCCGAGGTCTGCGCCTCGCTCAAAGATCGCGGGATCACCATCCCGGAATACCTCGACGAACTGTATTTAAAATACGGCTACTATCTGGAGGACACGATCAATATTTACTACGAGGGTGCGACCGGCGCGGACAAAATCAAACGAATCCTTGAATCTTACCGCCAGACCCCGCCGGTGGACTTTGGCGACATACGCGTGGCACGGTTCCATGATTTTGGCCGCGAGAAAACCGTGGATGCCGACGGGGCCACGGTGCCGACCCAGGACATGTATTTTGTGACTCTGGCCAACGGCTACACCTTCGCGGCGCGCGGCAGCGGCACGGAGCCCAAGATCAAGTTCTACCTTTTTGCGAATGAAAAGGCCGATAATGCGGCCGGGCTGCCGCTGGCGAAAACCAAGGCCCGGCAGACGCTCGATGCGTTGAAAAAACTCATCGAAGCTGACGCGAAACACCGCGCCAGAGCGCATGGATCGGTTTGAGAATGCAGGCGGGGCTTTATTATGCCCCCATCGCACGATCTGAAAACTTCAGCTTGTGGGCGGGGTGTCCTCACCCCGCGTTGACCTCGGTGCGGGGTGAGGGCACCCCGCCTACATTTAAACCCACCTCAGAATATGAGCAGCGCGGGTTTCTCCAGGAGCTCGCGCAGGGCGTTGAGGAAGACCGCGCCGGTGGCGCCGTCCACCACGCGATGGTCGCACGAGAGGGTGAGCGACATGCGCTGTCCGGGAACGATGGCGCCGTCTTTCACCACGGGTTTCTCGACGGTCGTGCCGACGGCGAGGATGGCGGCATTGGGGGGATTGATGATGGCGCTGAAACGCTCGATGCCCATCATGCCGAGATTGGAAACGCAGAAGGTGCCGCCGGTGAACTGGTCGGGTTTCAGCTTTTTATCCTTCGCCAGCTTGGCGAGCTGTTTGGCCTCGTTGCTGATGGCGAGGAGGCTTTTCGAGTTCGTGTCGCGGATGACCGGCGTGATCAGGCCGTCGTCGATGGCCACGGCGAAGGAGACGTGCGCGGCGCTGTGACGGCGGATGGCCGGCTGGGCGGAAGCTTCCCACGAGCAATTGACGGCGGGCACGCGGCAGAGCGCCTCGGCGCAAGCCTTCAGGATGAAATCATTGACGGAGAGTTTGGCGCCGTCTTTTTCGAGCGAGGCGTTGAGCCGCGCGCGAAGTTCAAGCAGCGGGGCGGCGTCCACCTCGACCTCGAGATAAAAATGGGGAATCTGCGTTTTCGACTCGACCAGGCGCCGGGCGATGATGCCGCGCACGTTGGAAACCGGCACCAACTCGTCGTCCTGGACGGGGCCGGTGTG
>DASYOA010000016.1:0-3578 GCA_036008265.1 Opitutaceae bacterium | reverse complement strand
GTGGACGTGGGGCACATCGTGGCGATGGGGCAGCGCGTGTAGATGAAGTTGAGCATGATCTGCTTTCCGCGAAAACGATTCATCTGCACGACGCGGCCGTCCTGGTCGTAGAGCGCGAAATCGGGGACGGTCTCACCCACTTCGCGGAAAGGATGCGGGCCGCGCACCATCGTATCCTGGCCCAGGGCCTTGGCCGCGGCATCGATGGTGGCGTTGGTGGATGAGTCATCGGGGAAAATCCGCTCAAGGCGGAAGTCGCCGCCGTTTTGCACGAGGTCGGCGCGGATGTGTTCGCCCGGCTTGGCATTGGCGAGATCGCCCGGGCCCACGGCGTAGTCCATCGTCATCGCGGGCATCAGGCCCACAATCTCCTCATGCTGAACGCGCAACGTCTTGTGCGCGACGTCAACCGACACGATTTGCCCGTGCAGTGGCCAGCGTTTTTCGCCCGGGGCATCGTCGTCGATGGTCGCCGTATTCCCCGAGCGCGAGCAGGCGGTGAACAGCATAAGCAGGCTCGCGGCGCAAACGGCAGCAGGCCAGCTCATGCGGACATAAGGTTTCATGTAACTACAGATTTGCCTGCGGAAAAAATTGTCAAAGGCTTTGCGAGGATTATAGTGAACCCTTCTACGGTTAAGACTTCAAACTTATGAACGCCTCCATCGCTTCTGCGCGCACCCCGGCCTACAAGCCCGGCATCGCCTGGCTGGCCGTC
The DNA here is from genome assembly GCA_036008265.1 of Opitutaceae bacterium. Classification (GTDB taxonomy): domain Bacteria; phylum Verrucomicrobiota; class Verrucomicrobiia; order Opitutales; family Opitutaceae; genus DASRHD01. The sequence goes on along the minus strand of DASYOA010000016.1, from coordinate 2,860 downwards.
GCCAGCATCATTTGGGCGGGCGTGCTCATCTGCCTCGGCGCTTTCACGACGAGCATCGGCGCGGGCATGGCTTTTCCCGACTGGCCGCTGTCGAACGGCTCACTCAACCCAACGGGCTGGCTGCACAACCTTTCGATGTTTGCCGAACATTCGCACCGGCTGACGGCGGGCGTGATGAGTTTGATCACGATCGCACTGGCGCTGTGGCTGTGGCGGCGCGAATCGCGCGCCTGGCTGAGGAAACTGGCCTTATTCGCGGTCGGGCTGGTTTTTGCGCAGGCGGTCGTGGGCGGGCTGCGCGTGCTGCTCGACCACTGGCAAGTGGCGATGGTGGACACGAGCGTGGGACGGCTTTTTGCCATGCTGCACGCGTGCCTGGCCCAGGGATTTCTCTGCGTGCTGGTGGCCATCGCCCTCGCCTGCTCGCGGGCGTGGCTGGATGAAAAACCCTCAACCGCTTTTCCCGCCGGCACGCGCCGGATCGGCGTGATCTGCTGCGCGCTGCTGTTCATGCAACTGGCCATCGCCGCCGTAATGCGCCACAGCTTCGCCGGGCTGGCGATTCCGACTTTTCCGTGGTCGTCGCCTGACCATGCGCTGCTGCCGCCGGTGTGGAGCTTCCGCATTGGGTTGAATTTCGCCCACCGCGTGATGGCGGGCATCATCACCGTGGCACTCGTAATTCTGGCGGGGAAAATCTGGGCGGCCCGTTCGGCCACCGCGCCGATTCGCAACGTGACGGGTGGATTGATGTCGCTGCTTGCGCTGCAAATTTACCTCGGAGCTTCGGTCATCTGGACGGGGCGCGCGCCTTTTTTCACGACCGCGCACGTGATCGTGGGCGCGGCCACGCTGGCCACGACTTTCGGGCTGACGTGGTGGATGCACCGCGACATTTTTGCTGAGATACCAAAACCGGCGACGTCCGTGCCGCACGCACAGGAACTGGCAAAGACTTGAGCATGCAATCACCCTCCGCCACTTCTCCCGCCGTCGAAGCTGCGCCCAAGGCGGTGCTGCACGATTACCTTGAGCTGACCAAGCCTCGGCTGAGCGCGCTGTCCGTGGTCACCGCGCTCGTCGGCTACTATGCGGCGCGGCCACCGCGGAATTTTTTCGAAATGCTTTACCTGCTGTTGGGCACGATGCTGGCGGCGGGCGGCGTGGCCGTGCTGAACCAATGGATGGAAAGCGAAACGGACGCCCGCATGCATCGCACGGCGGACCGGCCCATCCCGACGGGGCGCATACCGGCCGGTTCGGCTTATGTGCTGGGCACGGCGATGTGCATGGCTGGGCTGGGCCTGCTGTTCATGAAAATCAACGGCATGTGCGCGCTGCTCGCGCTGCTGACCTACGTGTGCTACCTCGCGCTCTACACGCCGGCGAAAAAATGGTCGCGGTGGTCCACCGAAATCGGCGCGGTAGCCGGCGCGCTGCCGCCGCTCATCGGCGCGACCGCGGCGGACAACGGCATCTCGCCGTTGAGTTGGATGCTCTTCGGCGTGCTGTTCTTCTGGCAGATCCCCCATTTCATGGCGGTGGCGTGGACGTACCGGCGCGACTACGCGGCCGTGCATTTTCCCATGCTGCCGGTGTTGGATGCGAGCGGCGAGCGGGTGGCGCGATGGGCGTTCATCAATGCGCTGCTGCTCGTGGCCGTGAGCGTGCTGCCGGCGCTGACCGGCTGGTGCAGCCGGCTTTACCTCGGCGTGGCGCTGGCGCTCGGCGCCTGGCTGCTGTGGCGCGCGGCGGTGTTTTTGCGCGCCGAGAAACGCGACCCGGCGGCGCGGAAATTATTCTTTGCCACGATCATTTACCTGCCGCTGCTGCTCGGCGCCCTCGTCGCGGACCGGCTGATGTTTTATTAAAATGCCTTCGAATTTAGCCTTGGGCGCAAACGCGACCCGCACTCCCGCGGCGGTCATTGCCGCCATTGTGGCCATCAGCGCGGCGGCCAGCCTTTTTCTCTGCTGGCTCGTCTATTACCATGAGCCCACCGACGTCGCGGGCACCCATCTGGCCTTTCTTCCCGCGCTTAACGCGCTGCTCAACGCGCTCTCGGCCATCGCCCTCGTCACGGGCTTCCGCTATATCCGCGCGGGCCGGGTCGGCCCGCATCGCGCAGCGATGTTCACGGCGTTTGTTTTTTCCAGCGTTTTCCTCATGAGCTACATCGTGAACCACGCCCTCCACGGCGACATGCGCTTTCACGGCCAGGGCGCGATCCGGCCCGCCTACTTCGCCCTGCTCATCTCCCACATTGCGCTCTCCATGATCGCGCTGCCGATGATCCTGATCACTTTTTTCCTGTCGCTCAGCGGCCGTTTTCCGGCCCACCGCCGCCTCGCACGCTTCACCTTCCCCATCTGGCTCTACGTCTCGGTCACGGGCGTCATCGTTTATTCGATGCTCGCGGCGTACCGGTAGAAAAGTTCCAAGTACCAGGTTTCAAGTTCCAAGATGGCGAGCCCCTGCCAGTCGTTTTGAACCACAAACCCTGAACCTGGAACTTTGAACCTTGAACTGTGCGCCTTAGCGCACGAGAAGAACGCCTTTCATGCCGGATTGGCAGTGCGCGGGGAATGAACAGAGATAGGGGTACTCGCCGGGTTTCGTCGGGACCGTGAAAGTGACGTCACCCGTCTGGCCCGGGCCGAGCAGCGGGATCGACGCCAGTACTTCATAGGCCAGCTCAGGGGGTTGGTAGTTGGCGTCCTTGGCCATGACCGCGGCCCGGGAGTAAGCATCCGGGTCAGAGCCGGCCTGCAAAAGGATCCAGTCGTGCCCCATGGCTTCCTTGGGGAGCGTGCCGGTATTGGTGAGCGTGACGTGCAGCACTTCGCCGGGGGCAGCTTCG
>DASYOA010000015.1:0-6125 GCA_036008265.1 Opitutaceae bacterium | reverse complement strand
CCCGGGTATTGCTTGAGCGCGTGGACGAGCGCGTCGATCGACGAGATGTCGAGGTGGGTCGTGGGCTCGTCCATCAACAGCAGGTTGGGCGGGTCGACGAGCAGGCGCGCGAGGGCGAGGCGCGATTTCTCGCCGCCGCTGAGCACGGAAACTTTTTTGAAGACGTCGTCCTTGCGGAAGAGGAAGGCGCCGAGGATCGTGCGCGCCTGCTGCTCGGTCAGGTCGTTCTGCGCGGTGCGCAACTCCATCACGTTTTCGAACACGGTGAGGTCGGTGCGGAGGGTGTCGGCGCGGTTTTGCGCGAAATAGCCGGACACGACGTTGCTGCCGAGTTCGCAGGTGCCTCCCTGGATCGGGATGATGCCGCCGAGGATCTTGAGCAGGGTGGATTTGCCCGCGCCGTTGGGGCCGACGAGCACGATGCGCTGGCTGCGCTCGGCCTCGAAGTTGAGGTCGCGATAGACGACGTGGTCGCCGTAGGCCTGCTGCACGTGCTTGAGCGTGATGACGCGCAGGCCGGAGCGCGGCGGCTGGGGAAAACGGAAATTGATGCGCTTCAGTTCGTCGTGGGGCTCTTCGACCGCGACCTCCTGCAGGCGCTCGATTTGTTTTTCCTTCGATTTGGCGCGCGAGGCCATGGAGGCCTTGGCCCCGAAGCGATCGACGAATTTCTGGAGATGGGCGATTTCGCGCTGCTGGTTCTTGAACTGCGCGGCCTGCTGGTCCTTGCGGGCATCCTTCTCGGCGAGGTAGTCGTCGTAATTGCCGGTGTAGCGGTTGAGCGTGCCGCCGCGCAGCTCGAGGATGCCGGTGCAGAGCATGTTCAGGAACGCGCGATCGTGCGAGATGACGAGGAGGCCGCCGGGATAGCGCGTGAGATAATCCTGGAACCAGAGCAGCGCCTCGAGATCGAGATGGTTGGTCGGCTCGTCGAGTAGCAGGAGCGCGGGCTCGCTTACGAGCAGGCGGGCGAGGTGCGCGCGCATGACCCAGCCGCCGGAAAATGATTTGGCGGGGCGGTCGCCGTCGGCTTCGCGAAAGCCGAGCCCGGCCATGATTTTTTTCGCCCGTGGCTCGAGCGTCCAGTCGATGTCGTAATCATCGTCGTTCTCGGGCATGAGCTTCTTGCCGCTGGTGACGATCTGCAGGATGGTCTCGTCGCCGACGGGGGCGCTTTCCTGCGGCAGGTAGCCGAAGTCCGCGCCGCGTTCCCACTCGATCGTGCCCTCATCGGGCGCCTCTTCGCCGAGGATGAGGTTGAACAGGGTCGTTTTGCCGGCGCCGTTGGGGCCGACGAGGCCATAGCGGTCGGTGCGCGCAACGAAGATCGACACCTCGGAAAAGAGTTCGCGGGTGCCGTAGGACTTCGAGACGTCGGCGATGGTCAACATGGGAACCCGCAAGCCAACGGCCTGATGAGGCGTTCGTCAATGCGAGTGTTGAGGAGAGTCGTGCATTAGTTTGAATGTGGGCGGGGTGAGGGCGCCCCGCCGAGGCTACGCACTCGTCGCCGCCCACAGCGATTCATTCTCCCTAAACTGAGCCCCATTTCTTGTCGGCTCACGGTGATGTTTTTTGTGGCGAACTGGCGCAGCCCTGTTTTTCTTAGGCTGTCACATGAAAGCCAAGCGCGCCAAAATCCGCCCTGAAGATGTAAATGCCGCCTTCGCCAAGGAGAAGGGGCCCGTTTCCAAATTCCTGGCGCGCCACTACCGGCACTTCAATGCCGCTGCCTTGATGGACGCCGCCAAGGGCTACGAAACCCATCTCCAGAAAGGCGGCAAGATGTTGGTGACCATGGCTGGCGCGATGTCCACCGCCGAGCTCGGCCTCTCGCTGGCCGAGATGATTCGCCGCGGCAAAGTCCATGCCATTGTCTGCACCGGGGCCAACCTGGAGGAAGACATCTTCAACCTCGTGGCGCACGATTACTACGAGCGCGTGCCGGGCTATCGCGACCTCACCCCGGCCGACGAGCAGGCGTTGCTCGATCGCCACATGAACCGTGTGACCGACACCTGCATTCCCGAGGCGGAGGCCATGCGCCGCATCGAAAAGGCCGTGCTTGAGGAATGGGTCGCCGCCGACCGAAAGGGCGAACGCTATTTTCCGCACGAGTTCATGTATAAAATTCTTCGCGGCGGAAAGTTGAAGAAGACTTATCAGATCGACCCAAAAAACTCGTGGCTGCTTGCCGCGTGCGAAAAAAACCTGCCGATCACCGTTCCCGGCTGGGAGGATTCCACGCTCGGCAATATGTATGCCGCCGCCGTCATCCGCGGCGAGGTGAAGAAGATCCACACCGTGCGCACCGGCATCGAATACATGACCACGCTGGCCGCATGGTACGTGAAGACAGCGAAGCCGCTGCGCGGCGGCACGGGTTCGATCGGCTTCTTCCAGCTTGGCGGCGGCATCGCCGGCGACTTCCCCATCTGCGTCGTGCCCATGTTGCAGCAGGATTTGCAGCGCCCGGATATTCCGCTCTGGGGTTATTTTTGCCAGATCAGCGACTCGACCACGAGCTACGGCAGCTATTCCGGCGCGGTGCCCAACGAGAAAATCACCTGGGGTAAACTCAGCGTGAAGACGCCGACGTTCATCATCGAAAGCGACGCCACCATTGTCGCCCCGCTCATCTTCGCCTGGCTGCTGGGGCAGTAATCATTTTAACGCAAAGGCGCAAAGGCGCCAAGTGCACAAAATCGATGGTACACTCGCCGCCCGCGGGCTTTTTATTTTAGAGAAGCTTCGCGTTCTTTGCGTCATCGTGTCTTTGCGCTAAAGTCCCAATCATGCCCAACTCCCTTGCGCACGAGAAGTCGCCTTACCTTCGCCAGCATGCGGACAATCCCGTCGATTGGCTTCCGTGGGGTGAGGCGGCGTTCGCGAAGGCGCGGGCCGAACAGAAGCCGATCTTTCTTAGCATCGGTTATTCGACGTGTCACTGGTGCCATGTGATGGCGCACGAATCGTTCGAAGACGCCGGCCTGGCCGCGTTGCTCAACAAAAGCTTTGTCCCCATCAAGGTGGACCGTGAGGAGCGGCCCGATGTCGATCGCGTTTACATGGCCTATGTGCAGGCGCTCACCGGCCATGGCGGCTGGCCGCTCAGCGCGTGGCTCACGCCGGACCTCAAGCCGTTTTATGGCGGTACCTATTTTCCGCCCGAGGACCGTTATGGGCGGCCGGGCTTTGCGAACGTGCTGCGCGCCCTGGCCCGCGGCTGGGCCGAGGAGCGCGAAAAACTCGTCGCCGAAGGCGTGCGCGCCGTGGAAACTTTGCGCGCCAAGGCCGATCAAGCCTTACCGCAGGCCGGAGAAATTTCCCTTGGCGCGGCGGCGGGCGAAGCTTTCGAGGGCGCGTTCCGTTATCTGGAAGAATCCTTCGACGAGCAGCATGGCGGCTTTGGCCACGCGCCGAAATTTCCCCGCGGGAGCGTGCTGAATTTTCTCTTTCGCTGCGCCGCCCTGCAAGGCGCCGATTCCGACGTGGGCCGCGCGGCGGTGCGCATGGCGGCGGTCACCTTGGAGGCCATGGCGCGGGGCGGCCTGCACGACCACGTGGGCGGCGGCTACCATCGCTACTCGGTCGATGCGTGCTGGCTGGTGCCGCATTTCGAAAAAATGCTCTACGACCAGGCGCAGATCGCGGTGAATTTCATCGAGGCTTACCAGGCCACGGGCGACGCGCGTCACGCCTGGGCCGCGCGCGATATTTTTGATTATGTCTTCCGCGACCTCGCGCATCCGGAGGGAGGCTTTTTCTCGGCCGAGGATGCGGACAGCGCCGTGGTGGCGGGCGGAACGGAACAGGCCGAAGGCGCATTTTACCTCTGGTCTGCGGACGAGTTGCGCGCCGTGCTGGGCGGAGATTTTGGGCTGGCCGCCGAACATTTCGGCGTGCGGGAAGAGGGCAACGTGCCGCCGGATGACGATCCGCACGGCGAGTTTTCCGGCAAAAACATTCTCGCCCAGCCGCAGCCGCTGGCCGCCACGGCGCGCGCGCTCGGCCTCACGCCGGAGGAGGCCAATGAAAAACTCGTCACGGTGCTCGCATGGCTGCGCGCCGCGCGCTCGAACCGCCCGCGCCCGCACCTTGACGACAAGATTCTCACGGCCTGGAACGGCCTGATGATTTCCGCCCTGGCGCGGGGACATTGCGTGTTGGAGTCGGGTGATATGTCTGACGCGGCGCGCCCGGTCTCCTTCGCTAAAGCTACGAAGACCAGGACGGTCGCGCCCTACCTGGAAGCCGCGGTGCGCGCGGCGGAATTTTTGCGCCGCGAACTTTTCGACGAAAAAAGCGGCATGATCTTTCGCGCGTGGCGGGAGGGTCGCGGCGCGACCGGGGGGTTTGCTGAGGATTACGCTTTTCTCGTGCAGGGCCTGCTCGATCTTTACGAGGCATCGTTCGACGTCCGCTGGCTGCAATGGGCCGAGACGTTGCAGGAAAAAATGGATGAACTGTTTTTCGACCCGGAGGGCGGCGGGTATTTTAATTCGCGGGCGGATGATGCGAATCTCGTGCTGCGGTTGCGCGAGGATTACGACGGCGCGGAGCCGGCGCCGAGCAGCGTGGCGGCGCTGAATCTGCTGCGGCTCGCCGCGATGCTGCAGCGCGAAGATTTTCGCGGCCGCGGGTTGCGCACGATCGAGGCCTTTCGCGCGCAATGGCTGGGTGCGCCGTACGCGCTGCCGCAGATGCTCTGCGCGTTGGAGCTCGCGCTCCAGCCGCCGCCGCAGGTCGTGCTCGCGGGCGACCCGCGCGCCGGCGATTTTCGCGCGCTGGCCGCCGTCCTGCACGAGCGGCCCGGCCCGCGCCGGGTGCGGCTTTGCGCGGATGGCGGCCCAGGACAGGCCTGGCTGGCGGCGCGCGTGCCGGAGCTGGCCGCGATGCGGCCGGCCGCCGGACGGGCGATGGCTTACGTTTGCGAAAATTTTACCTGCCGGCAGCCGGTGAATGATGCTGCGGCCTTGCGTGCCTTGCTGGGTTGAGTTTCACTTCCGGCCGGCGGGCGAAACATCAATTCCAGCATGAGCGCGTCGTTTTCACGGAAGTCCTTCGATCGATCTGGCCAACACGCCCCAAGCTTGGGGCGCTTGGTGCATGATCGTGCGGCGACCGCCCCTCGCGACCATTGAACCATGGCTGCTGCCGCACCTATTCGTGTGTTGATCGTGGATGATGAGGAACGCGATTATCTTATTACGCGCGGTCATCTCACGGAAATCACCGAACCGGTTCTGGCAGGCTTCCCGCTTCGCCAAGGCTACGTCGGACAAGCAGGGCGGGCTTACGTGATTGACTGGGCGCGCGGTGGCGACGAGGGCCTCCAGCGAATCGCTGAAAGCCGGCACGACGTTGTCTTGTTGGATCAGCAACTCGGCCGCATGTCCGGTCTCGATGTGCTCAAGCAGGCGCTGGCCCACGGCAGTCGCGCGGCATTTATTTTTCTCACGACCCGGGCCGACCCGGCTTTCGATGAGCGCGTGTTGCGTGCCGGCGCGGCTGACCATCTCGCCAAAAGCCAACTCAACGCCCCGTTGCTGGACCGCGCCATCCGTTATGCCCTGGAACGCCGGCACGTTGAAGATGCCCACCGCGAAAGCGAGGAGCGGTTTCGCCTCATGGCCAACGCCGTGCCTGCGTTGCTCTACGTGACGGATGCCGGGGGACGTGGCTCCTTCGTCAACCAGAGCTGGCTCGACTTCCGCGGCTCCAGCTTTGCGGAGGAGTGCGGCCATGCCTGGCTCGAAGGCCTGCACCCCGAGGATCGCGAACGCGCCCAAGCTTACTTTGCCAATGCCACCCATCAACGCAGCAAGCAACAGATCGAATATCGCTTTCGCCGCAGCGACGGGGAATACCGCTGGATGCTCGACATCGGTGTGCCGCGCTATCTGCCCGATGGCACTTTTACCGGCTATGTTGGCACGCTGACCGATATCACCGAACGCAAGCGCCTGGAGGAGAACCCGGCCGGCGCTCGCGATGAAGCCGGGCACAGTTTGCGTCTCAAGGCACAATTTCTCGCCAACATGGGCCACGAAATTCGCACGCCGATGAATGGCATCATCGGCATGTCCGGGCTCCTGCTCGATACCGCGCTCACCCCCGAGCAG
>DASYOA010000014.1:0-3032 GCA_036008265.1 Opitutaceae bacterium | reverse complement strand
TTGTGGGCCATGATCTCGGTAAGTTTGTCGGACATGCTAAATCATCGAGAAAACAGGAGAATAAAGGAAAGGTAAGAAGAAAAATTTGTTTTAAACCGCGGATGGACGCAGATAAACGCAGATTCAATCAAAGAGAAGCGGACAAAAAGCTTAATCGTGGAGAGCACGAATAAGCACGGTGGCTTGATGCACGCGTTTATTCATGCTCTACACGGTTATCTTTACGTTCTTGCTTTCATTGTGTGAAAAAATCCGCGTCCATCTGCGTCCATCCGCGGTTAAAATTAGCCTTTGTCTTTGTCGTCCTCCTGTATTGCGTGGTTTTAACATGAGTGCGATCGACGACCTTTGTTCCACCGTGGCCCGGCTGCGCGCGCCGGACGGCTGCCCCTGGGACCGCGAGCAGACCCACCAGACGCTGACGCGCTGCCTGATCGACGAATGCAGCGAACTGCTCGATACGATCGACCGCATGGACTCGCCGCATATGCGCGAGGAGCTGGGCGATGTGCTCGTGCAGGTGGTGTTTCACGCCCAACTTGCCGCCGAGCGCGGCGAGTTCGATTTCGAGGCCGTGGCGCGCGACATCAATGACAAGCTCGTACGCCGCCATCCCCACGTTTTTGGCGAGGGCAAGCTCGATACCTCCGACCAGGTCATGACGCTATGGGAGCAAATCAAGGCCGGCGAAAAAAAGGCCGCAGGCAAGGCCGGGGGCGAACCGAGGATTTTCAAGGAGCTGCCGCCGCGTCTGCCGGCACTCATGTTGGCCGAGGCGGTGTGGAAACAAATTCAAAAAAAGAACCTGCCCGCCGACGGCACGGTGGACGCGGCGCGGGTGCAAGCCATGGGTGGAAAGCTGACCGAAGCTGAGGCCGGCCGGCAACTGTTCGAGCTCGCGGCGGCCTGCCGGGCCAACGGCATCGATCCCGAAAGCGCGCTGAGACTCGAGGCGGCGCGGGTGATGCGCGAAGTGGAAGCCAAGGCGTTGTCTTGAATTACAGATTACAAATTACAGATTTCAGATGGATCGATGGCCGCGAATGATAGAGAATCTGAAATCTGCAATTTGAAATCTGTAATGCGCTCCACAAACTCCGCGCCTCTGCCCCCGAAAATCGCCGCCGACTGGCTGGCGCCGTTCCTGGAGTTCCTGGAAAAGGAACGACGTTACTCCGCTTACACGGTGCGGAACTACCGGCAGGCCTTCGAGGATTTCTGGCGCTGGCTCGATGCCGCCGGCCTGTGGACGCGCGGGATTGATCGCCTCGGGCCGCGCGACGTGCGCGATTTTGTCATCGAGGCCCAACGGCGTTTCGGCCGGCGCACGCTGCACAACCATGTGTCGGGCTTGCGCGCGTTTTTCAAATTCTGGATCAAGCGGGGCCGGCTCGGCGCGAATCCGTTCATCGGCCTGGCCCTGCCAAGACTCGAGAAGGCGCTGCCGAAATTCCTGACTGAAAAACAGATGGTGGAGTTGCTGGCCGGGCCGCGGCGGCTGCTGGAAAACCAAAGCCTCGATGCCTTCACCGCCTGGCGCGACCGGCTCGTGCTGGAACTGCTTTACGGCGGCGGCCTGCGCGTGAGCGAGCTGGTCGGCCTCGATTATGGGCAGGTCGAATTCGACCGCGGCGTGGCGCGCGTGCTCGGCAAGGGGCGCAAGGAACGGCTTTGCCCGCTCGGCTCGGTGGCGATGGCCGTGCTCACGAAATGGAAAAACGAGTTTGCGCGCGACGCGGGCTTTGCCGCGCCGGTCGTGGTCACCGCGCATCACGAGCGGCTCAATGTCCGTGCGGTGCAGCTCCTCGTGAAAAAATATCTCGCGCTGGCCGACCTGCCGATGGACCTCTCGCCGCACAAGTTGCGGCACAGTTATGCGACGCACCTGCTCAACGCCGGCGCCGACCTGCGGCTGGTGCAGGAGCTGCTCGGCCACGCCAGCCTCTCCACCACGCAAATCTACACCCACACCAGCGTGGCGCGGCTGAAGGAAGTTTATGACAAGGCGCACCCGCGGGCGTAAAACGATGGATTACAGATTAAAAATTACAGATTACAGATCGCAGGCAGGAATATTTAATCTGCAATCTGTGATTTGTAATCTGTAATCATAGCGAGGCAATGGCCTCGCTCATAACCTCGCAGGCCTTGTCGATCGCCATGCCTTCATGCGCGGTGCTGAGGAACCAGCTTTCATACGCGCTGGGCGGGAGATAAACGCCACGGTCGAGGCAAGTGTGGAAAAATTTCGCATAGAGTTTGGCGTCGCTGGTGAGCGCGGTGGCATAGTCACGCACCGGCAGGCTCGTGAAAAAGAGGGAAAGCATCGAGCCGACCTGCGGTACTTGCACCGGCAGGCCTTTCTTTTTGGCGGCGCCGAGCAGGGCGTCGCGCATCTGTCGGCCGAGCGCCTGAAGCCGATCGTAAGGATCTTGTTCCTTCAGGAGTTTCAATGCGGCAATGCCGGCCGCCATCGCGAGCGGGTTGCCGCTGAGCGTGCCGGCCTGGTAAACCGGGCCGAGCGGCGCGAGCTCATCCATGATGTTGGCGCGGCCGCCGAAGGCACCGACGGGCAGGCCGCCGCCGATGATTTTGCCCAGGCAGGTGAGGTCGGGCGTGACTTTTTCCAGTTCCTGCACGCCGCCCAACGCGAGGCGGAAGCCGGTCATCACTTCATCAAAGATCAGCAGGGTGTCCTGGGCGGTGCAGGCGGCGCGAATGTGCTTTAAATAATCGGGCACCGCGGGAACGAATCCGACATTGCCCATGTAAGGTTCGACGATGACCGCGGCGATTTCCCCCGGGTATTGGGCGAAGGCCATGGCGAGCGCGGCATGTTCGTTGAATGGCAGCACGATGGTTTCCTCGGTGAACGCATCGGGCACGCCGGCGCTGTCGGGATGGCCGTGCGTGAGCGCGCCGGAACCGGCCTTGACGAGCAGCGAGTCGGAGTGGCCGTGGTAGCAGCCGGAAAACTTGACGATTTTGTCGCGCCCGGTGAATCCGCGCGCGAGGCGGATGGCCGACATGGT
>DASYOA010000013.1:0-2828 GCA_036008265.1 Opitutaceae bacterium | reverse complement strand
ATGGCAAAGCACCGATGAAAGACAAGGTTGACGACAATTCCGGCAACGAAACTTTGAAACAGATAGATAAAATATGACCAGCGGCCAAGCAGCACGAGCGGCCTGACACTGAGCAGTTGGCTAAGCTTACTGGCTGGGCGGGTTTCGCATAACAGCAACCAGGTCGTATAAAATAGGGCCACGACCGTGTAGCCCCAGGCCGCCATCGGCAGGCTGCCATTACTCGCACGCAGCTTCGTGAGTGCCACGCAACCAACTGCGGCAAGGCCCATCAGGCAGGGCAATAGGTTAGGTCGCTGTTCACACCACATGCGTATGGTGGGATTGCGCATGCCCCAGGCCGCCAACACGCCAAAGCCCAAAGCATCCAGGCGATCAAATGGGAGCATCGCCACGGTCAAGGGACTCTCGCCAGCGGCCAGCAATGCAAGCCGGATGCAGGGTGCAAGCAGGACAAAGCCCAGCAACAAAACGCCTATTCGCTCCGGCCGGGTCCAGCGGATCAGCCAAGGGGCAACCAGATAAAATTGCTCCTCGATACCCAGGGACCAGAGATGTGAGAGTGGCCGATATCCCCAGTCACCAGTGGCAGCCATCCAGAGATTGGTTGAAAAAAGAAAGTATACCGCAACCGGCCATGGTCGGCCACCTTGAGGCGGACCATAAAGTCCAATGGTTTGTGCTCCTAAGATAGCAACAATGCACAGCAAGCAAACTGGCAGGATGCGGACCGCACGTCGCAGGTAAAAGGTGGTGAAAAGCCGTGGCGAATCGCGGCGATCCAGCAGGATGCCGCCGATGAGGTAGCCAGACAGCACGAAAAAAAGATCCACGCCGGTGTAGCTGAGGGTTAGCGCGACTCCGAAATAGCCACCGGGCGAGCCAGGCACATAACCAAGCAGCGGCCCGGCGAAATGATAGATAAGCACAAGCGCAATGGCCACACCACGCAGCCCGTCAAGCGCAAGGATGCGGGCTGGCGAATTATTCATGAGGCGGAGTGCCGTGGTAGCTCAGCGAGGAATTGCTGATGGATTTTTTCCGGGTCGCATGCCTCCGCGGCGATCGTGCGCATATGTCCGGCCAGCGCGGTCCACCTTGATTCGTCAGCCAGCTGCGCCACCAGCGGATCGAGGTCTATCCAATCACCGCGTTCGAATAATAGTGGCCAGGCCCGATGGCGGGCCCATTTTGCCACCGGACTGCCGGTTGGCGAAGCAAGCAGGATGGGCAGGCCGAGGTGGCTAAACTCAATGAGCCGGCTGGGGAAGCCGGTCGGTGGATGACGATACCACGCCGGATCGAGTGGATACATCACCGTGAGGGCGCTGGCTTCGGCGGAGAGAAAGCCGAGTGCCTCGGCGCTCGAGCCGAAAGAGGATTGGTGGCGGAAGGCTGTACCCGTTGCGCGGAGCTGGGCCAGCGCGGGATTGTCGGTTGGCGTGAGGACAAGCAGCGTGCCGCCGCATTTGGCCGTGGAGCGCGCCACCGCCGCCAGGTATTCGACGTGATAGGGATGAAACGCGCCGGCGTGAGCGATGACGGGCGCGGCGCGGAAGCGAATGGGCCAGCCACCGGCGGGCGCGGCGTTTTGCTCGGGCACGGGTGGGAGCGTGCGCACCGCGCCGGGCGGGCAAAGCGGCGTGAGTTGCTCGCGCATTTCGTCGGAGACGGTCCAGACGCGCGCGGCATTGCGCAGCACGGCGCGCGTGAGTTTCTCCCCGTCGCGTACGCGGCGCGGCGGCAGGGCGGTTTCGCGAAACAGATCATGCACGATAATGGCGAGCGGCACGCGCCAGGCTTGGGCGAGCTGTGCCGCGGTGAGCGAGGTGTGGCCCCAAAGGACGGTGAGAATGACATCGGGTGGCGGCTCGGCCCAGGTCGGATCGTCGCGCATCACTTGGGTCCACATCCGCGCGCGGAGCCATTGGGTAATCGGCCATTCGGGGCGCGCGGGCGGCCACCAGCTTTTCCTGGGCAAGGTGCGCAATTCGAAGCCATGGCCATCGGTCAGCGGACGAAACGACGGCGCCGGTGCGGCAACGGTGACGCGCCAGCCTTCCTGCACCAGACGCTGCAGGTGACGGTAGATGATCACGGCGCCGCCGGGTTGCGGCGCAGGAAAGACATCGCTCACATAGAGTGCATGGGGTGCTCTGGACATGAAACAATCTCGAAACTGAAAATGGATTTATCGACAGGCCAGCAGCGGTTTTTTTATGGGTCGCTTGTAAGCGAGGTTCTTTAATTGCGCAGGCTGAGATCCGCCTGGCCATCGAACTTGCCGCAGTCTCCCCGCCAAAAGATATAGTTGATTCGGCTGGCCCAGGCCCGTCGGCGCACAAAACCCAGCAACTTGCGCAGTGGCAGCGACCAACGTGGGATCGGTTTCCAAGGACGTATGCCTTGTACATCGAGCGCGGCGACCCAACCGTGGTTGATGCTTTGGTAGAGCCGGCATAGATATCTGAATTTGAGCCGATTGGCCGGGATGAGATGTTCCAGCTTCAAGGTTGGGGTGTAAGCCAGTCTCCAACCTGCGGCCCAAGCACAGAAGACGATGTCATTATCCCCGCCCGAGAGCAGATTTTTTCCCCGACGGTCTGAGTTCAATCGGTCGGGTCGCTTGGTGATAAAATCGCGATAGGCCGTGATGACTTCACGGCGCAGAACCATGCCGGCGCCGAGGGGTGCAAAGTAGGGGTAGATCTCGCCGGCTTGGTAGGATTCGGATGATAATTCTTGGTCACCGAAATCGCGCAAGGCCAGGTTATGAGAAAACGGCTCAACCCAGGCCGGTGCGGGCACGGCGTAACACGGTAGCAGTT
>DASYOA010000012.1:0-2093 GCA_036008265.1 Opitutaceae bacterium | reverse complement strand
GCCGGAATGAATAACTGGCGATGACGAAGCACGGGCGAGAGCGCGGCAACAAGATGCCCGCGCTCGGGAGAGACGGAGCAATCAAATCGACTGCCGATCCGGAAGCTCCGCGCTCGCCGTTACGGTCGCGCGCCTCAGCGGCGAGTTTTGCATCTGCATATTCACGAAATAAAATCGAAGGGTAGCAAACCACACCGCGAGCCTGCACCGCCGCCGGCCGGGAGGCAGCGAATGCGAGCGGCACCTCGACCAGAGCCGTGCCGATGGCCAAATCTCCCGCTTGCTTAATCTTATGGCCTGCTCGGCCATCAAAGTCGCGAACACGCCTGCTAAGACAAAGCGTAACCAACCACTTTGATGGCAGCCCACGCCAGTCCAGCCAGCCAAGCTATCGTCGCGACCGGCGCGGAGACCAAAAACGAACCGACAATCAATTTACGCCAGGCGCGCTGGACACTGACGCTGCGTTGTCGAGCCACGTCCAGATCGTCGGATGACGCCGTCAGGAAGGTCGCAGGGTCGAAAGTCGGACCAGACAGCGCACGCATCACCTACTCCCCGAGGCAGGACTCGCTTTACGAAGTCCAAGGCCCCGATAGTCAGCCTCAACCAAGTATTCCATTTCCGAAATTAACCGGCCGCGCCGGCAGCTACGCGGCCGCAGGCGGCTTTCCGTTTTCCCGTGTTGCAGAAGAGTTGATTTTGCGAAGCCAAACGAGCAAACCAAACACCAATCCAATGAGCATCATTGTCCAGCTGGCGGGTAGGGGCGTCGCGCTGACGCTTGGATCCCCGAGGCCTTTAGGACCCCCGCCCTCAGAGCCAAGACCAAAAGAGCCATTCGATCCGGAATTTGGCAGCAAGCTGAACAGGCCCGAACCTTTGTTGGCGCCCACAAAGCCGACGCCTTTCTCAGGCCCTTTCAGGCTAAAAAGTCCCCCTCCCGATAGGCTCGCGCCAACACCACCGTTTGCGCCGCCGCTGGACCCGAAGGATCCCCCACCTCCCGGCGAGCCCGAGCCGGTGCCTTCGCTTGCGCCTCTTGAATTGAAGGCATTGAGCGAAATATTTTCAGACGAAATTCCCTTACTGCCGGAAGCTTCACCGGCGTTGAAAACGCCAATCTGCGTGTGGCCCGACTTTGACCAGGAATCGTGTTCGTAAAAGCCCTTGTGGTCCACCACATAGGAACGTGCATCCGCGGAGCCATCTCGGCCGAATGTCAGGA
The DNA here is from genome assembly GCA_036008265.1 of Opitutaceae bacterium. Taxonomy (GTDB): domain Bacteria; phylum Verrucomicrobiota; class Verrucomicrobiia; order Opitutales; family Opitutaceae; genus DASRHD01. The sequence goes on along the minus strand of DASYOA010000012.1, from coordinate 865 downwards.
AGAACGATTTATCGGTTGGCGCGGATCCGACTGGCCCAGGCTGAAGCGTATTTCCGTAAGCACATGGTGCCAGGAAGATCGCAGAGCAAACGACGATCGAAGGAAAAAACGCACGCATCGCAGGCTCCCCAAAGACCGGGACTGGTGTGATGCAGGAACGAGAATAGCTGGAGCCAAGAAAAAAATAAACTATCGTAACAAAAAATAGATTTACCTCGGCAGGAACCCTGGATTGCGCCGCCGAAATCGCGCTCCTCTCTTGACGGTGTGAACCGCGACAGGGCTACACGAACTGAGATCGAGCGATGGGTATGAAGAGAACCCATCGGCGCCGGAAGTGCGGCCAGTCTACGTGCACCCCCCGCGCTCCAACAAAAATATCGGCGCCTATGGAACCGCGCCTGGCATGCGAGCGTTTTTGCGATCACGGACGGCGGCACACCCTCCATAGGAGGTCGATTCCAGCACCCGGCTCGCGAATCCGTGCCATCCCGTCCGCCCATCCTTCACGCAGGAACGGTCTCCCGCGCCATCGTGTCGTCGCGTTCGGGGGGAAGACTGCTGATCAGGCTCCCCGACCGCCCCCAACCGGGCCGCAGGGAGGCCGGCGCGGCCTTGTCATTGCGCTACACCGGCGGCATTGGCGGGGCCGCGCTTTTAGCCTGCGTCCGCAACCGGAACGCCCGCCCGGGTGCCGCCGACGCGGCCTGCGCCTCTTAGCCTGCTAGTTGGTTTGGGGGCGGGTGGACGGGGGCATCTATCCCGGCCCTCCGGTGCCGCTGGCCCGACTCGCGACCACGTTGAGCGTGCCCGCTCAGCCAGGGCGTGTATTCCAATCGCCTTCACCGGCGGGCACCTTGGGTGC
>DASYOA010000011.1:0-4770 GCA_036008265.1 Opitutaceae bacterium | reverse complement strand
GCGAGCCGCGGCTCGTCGAGGACGCCTCGCCCTACCTGCCAATGCATGCAAAGTTCATTGGCTTGTTCCAGGCAAGCCGCGCAGCGACTTGCTAAGGGTCTCAGAATGACAGAAGGGATTGGGGTGTGTCTTAAAGCACGGATTGTTTTTGCACTTTGCGCAGCGTCCCTGGATTCCTGTCTGTATCCATGATGAGTTACTGGCAGTTAATGGAGTTGATCCTGCCCGTGTTCGCGATCGTCGCCATCGGCGTGGCGCTGCGGCGTGCGCAATGGCTGACGGCGGCAGCGGACGAGAGCCTGCTGAAGCTGGTGGTGAATTTTCTCTACCCGTGCCTGATTTTCGAGTCGGTGGCGGGCAACCCGGCGCTGCGCGATCCGCGCAATCTGTTGTGGGCGCCGCTGGCGGGCTTCCTCACGATCGCGCTCGGCATCGGGGCGGCGTTTTATGCAGGGCGCGCACTTGGCCTGGTGCGTGGCACGGGCTTGCGGACCTTTGCGCTTTCCGTCGGCGTTTATAACTACGGTTACATCGCGATACCCCTCATGGCGGGGCTTTTTGGCTCCGGGAGCCTGGGCGTGCTGCTGGTGCACAACGTGGGCTGCGAAGCCGCCCTTTGGACGGTGGGGGTTATGGTGCTGGCCGGCGTGCCGCTGCGCGAAGGCTGGCGGCGACTGGCGAGCCCACCGGTGCTTTCGCTGCTGCTGGCCCTGGCGGTGAACCTGTCCTCGCTCGGTTCGCATATCCCGGTCGTGGCGACGAGCGTGGTGCATTTGTGCGCGGTGAGCGCCATTCCGCTCGGGTTGCTGCTCATTGGGGCGACGATGGAGAATTTTATCCTGGAAAAACCGCAGGAGTTGTTCGAAGCTCGCACGACGCTCGGCGCCTGCCTGTTGCGGCAGGGGATTCTGCCCGTGGCGTTTCTCCTGCTGGCAAAATTTCTGCCCTGCACGCTGGAACTCAAGCGCGTGATCGTGGTGCAGGCGGCCATGCCGGCGGGTATTTTCCCCATCGTGCTGGCCAAGCATTACGGCGGCCGGCCGCTGACCGCCGTGCAAGTCGTGGTGGGCACCACGGTCCTGGGCGTGCTGGTGATTCCGCTGTGGCTGCAGTTCGGGCTGGCCTGGGTGGGCGGCTAAGCGGGCTTGTTTTTGTTGAACTATGGGATAGCAAGGCGGTCTGACTTAACAGCCTGCTAACGGAGCCCCTCATGAAAATTCGCCCCTTGATTCTGTTTGGTCTTTGCTTTGCCGGGTTGCTCCGCGCCCAGGCACCGGATTCCTCATCCGACTACGCGCCAGAAGATCTCGACCAACTGCTCGCACCGATCGCGCTCTATCCGGATGCGCTTATCGCGCTGATTTTGCCGGCTTCGACCGTGCCATCGGACGTGACGATGGCGGCGCGCTATCTCGAGGCCAACGGCGATCCGGCGCAGATCGATAATCAGCCGTGGGACGACAGCGTGAAGGCGCTCGCCCATTATCCGGATGTGGTGAAATGGATGGACGCGAATCTCGAATGGACCCAAGCCGTCGGCAGTGCCTTTGCCCAGCAACCGGCCGATGTGATGAATTCCATCCAGCAATTGCGCGCCCGGGCAAGGGCGGCGGGCACGCTCGTCGACACACCGCAGCAGCAAGTTGTCATGGAGGACGACAAAATCTGCATCGTGCCGGCACAGCCCGAGGTGATTTATGTGCCAGCCTATGATCCCGATGCGGTTTATGAGGAGGGTGGGCCGCCGCTGGCATTCGGTGTCGGGTGTCCGGTGGGCGTCTGGCTTGGTTATGAATGCGACTGGGTTGGCTTTGGCATCCGGGTGGGCGTCTGGCATCCTGGATGGGACTGGCGGCGGCCTCATTTCGCTGGTGATGCCGGCCGGCAGTGGCGGCCGGATCCGGGTCGTGTGCGCGAGCTGCACCAGAATGCTGGCTGGGGGCGTCCCAACATTCCTCGCGCCAGACCGATGGCGGGCGCGCCTGCGATCGCGCATCGACCCGCCCAAAAATTTGCTCCTGCCGCCACCCGCGAATATTCCCGGCCCGACATCAGGGGCTGGGGCTCGACTCCAAGGCCTGCGCAAAATCAAGGCCGGCCAGCCGCTGCGCCCAGGGCACCTGCTCCACCGGGCGCATTATTCGGCGGTTACGGCCGTGGCAGCATGACGAGCGATTACAGCAACCGTGGGCAACAAAGCCGCCAGTCGATGAGCCGGCCATCCGGCCGGTCGACTGAATCCTCCAGGCCGCAACCATCTTCGGGGTCACATGACAACAGACAGCCGCAACGGTGAAAGCAATTCGCCGCACACTCATCTCGCCGCACCGTTTCACCAGCCATTCATTTTCCAGAGCAATCCAGTCCAACCCATGAAAACTCCGTCCCTGTTTGGCCGCACCGCTTGTGGATTTGTCGCGGTTTGCGCGATTGTGTTGTGGGCCGGTTCGCCGCTGTCGCTTCAGGCTGATGAAACACCTGCGGCTGCCGCTCCTGGCGGGCCGCGCTTGTTTGCTTCGCCGGAGGAGGCGACCCAGGCCTTGCTGGCGGCCACCAAGGCAAATGATAAAACCGCCATCCACGAAATCTTCGGCCCGCAGGCGCATGAGCTTCTCACTTCCGGCGACCCGGTGCAGGACAAGGCTGAATTTGTCTCCTTTGCCAAGGCGATCTCGCAGATGTGCAACCTGGTCCGCCAAGGCGACGACAAGATCATTCTCTACATCGGCGCCGAGAACTGGCCATTCCCCATTCCGCTCGTGAAAAAAGACGGCCAGTGGCTCTTCGACGTGGTGGCGGGCAAAGATGAACTCATCAACCGGCGCATTGGCGAGGACGAGATCACCGCGATTGGCGTCTGCCGGGCCTATGTCACAGCGCAGCGCGAATACGCCAGTGAGGATCGCGCGGGCGATGGCGTGCTCAAGTATGCGCAGAAACTCATGAGCACCCCGGGCAAAAAAGACGGCCTCTATTGGGAGCCCGTGAACGATGAAGCCTTGAGCCCCTTTGGACCGCTCGTGGCCGAAGCCCGCGAAGAAGGTTACGGGCAGAACCACCAAAAGGGACATCACCAGCCGTTTCACGGTTACTTGTTTAAGATTCTTACCGCCCAAGGCGCGGCCGCGCCCGGCGGAGCTTACAGCTATATCATCAATGGCAACATGATCGCCGGATTCGCCCTGATTGCCTATCCCGCGCACTGGGGCGACTCGGGCGTCATGACCTTTATCGTCAATCAGCAGGGCAAGGTCTATCAATGCAACCTGGGTGAAAAAAGCGCTGACCTCGCCGGCGCGATAACGGAATTCAATCCTGACGACCAGTGGACCGTGGTGCAGGAACAAGGCGCCATCTGGAAATAACTTTCCGCGCAGCGCCATCACGCTTGCGCCCAAATCTGTGGCGTGGGTGGGCGGCTGAGGGAAAATGGCGAATGGCGAATGAAGAATGGACTCGTTCTTATGCTTTGTTCGCTTAATCGTGCTCGAACTGTTACTGTTGCTTAACTGTGAACTGTAAACCGTGAACTGCGAACCTCGCTCATGAAACGCCGCCGTCCGCTCGTCATCACCTTCCTTGTGCTCGGGGCCGTGACCCTCTATTTTGTCACGAGTTGCCACCCTCGCAGCCTCGTGCTCACCGGCATTGTGACAACCGACGACGTGATCGTCAGCTCGGAGATCCAGGGCCGCCTGCAGCAATTGTCCGTCAAGCAGGGCGACGCGGTCAAATCGGGCCAGCTGCTCGGCCTGATTGCCCCCGAGGAATGGAAGGCCGACATGGCCTATTATGAAAATGGCGAGCTCGGCGCCGCGGCCGACTTGAAATACGAACAAGCCGCGACCGACAGCCAGATCAAACAAGCCGAGGCCAACCTCGCCTCGGCCGAGGCGCAGGCCGCGCAGGCGGAGGCCGACTTGGAAAACGCCCAGCTCAACTTCAAGCGCGCGGCAGACCTGCACCAAGACAGCACCAATTCCCAGCAGGAGTACGACCAGGCGCGGACGGCTTGCGACAGCGCGAAAGCGCACGCCGACGCCCAGCACCAACAAGTCCAGTCGGCGCAGGCCGCCGTGGAGCTGGCCCAGGCCAATGCCACCCAGGTCGCCACGCGCCGCGCGGCGCTTGCCGCCGCCGCCGCGCAAAAAGACAAGGCGCAAGTCCAGCTCGGTTACACCGAAATTCACGCGCCCATCGACGGTGTGGTGGATGTGCGCGCGGCCCTCGAAGGCGAGGTGGTGAACCCGGGCCAGGCCATCGTCACGCTCGTCAATCCCGACGATCTCTGGGTCCGCGCCGATGTCGAGGAGAGCTACATCGAGCGCATCCACCTCGGTGACAAGATGACCGTGCGGCTGCCTTCCGGCGTCGAGCGGGAAGGCACGGTCTTTTTCCGCGGCGTGGATGCCGACTACGCCACGCAGCGCGATGTCAGCCGCACCAAGCGCGACATCAAGACCTTCGAAGTGCGGCTGCGTTGTGACAATAGTGACCGCAGCCTCGCCGTCGGCATGACGGCGTATGTCCTGATGCCGCTGGATGGAAAGTAACAAGTAGCAAGTACCAAGTGGCAGGAACCAATCAGCATGTTCGCCGTCGAAGTTAACAATCTGACGAAGCGCTTTGGCGACTTCTGCGCGGTGGACAACCTGAACTTCACCGTGAACCACGGCGAAGTTTTCGGGCTGCTCGGGCCCAACGGCGCGGGCAAATCCACGCTCCTGCGCATGCTGACGACGCTCGTCCCGCCCACCTCCGGCACGGCGC
>DASYOA010000010.1:0-3098 GCA_036008265.1 Opitutaceae bacterium | reverse complement strand
GACCACTGGGAAACCTTGAACTTTGAACCTTAGCCTTCCATGACTCTCCGCGACCGCCTCCTCGCCCGCCTGCATGCCCCCGGCTACGTGCCGGCCAGCGAAGCCGAGCTCGCCCAGGCGCTTCACCTCAACAAAAAGGATCGCCGCGCCCTCGCCTCCGAAGTTCGCCTTCTCCTCGCGGCGGGCAGCATCGTGCGCATCAAGGGCGACAAGCTTTGCGAGCCCGCCGAAGCCGACCTCGTCACCGGCCGGATTTCCTTTCGCCAAAACGGCAGCGCGCTGGTCATCCCACTCGCGGAGGGTGGCCCCGATCGCCCCGCGCTGTTCATCCCGGCCGAGGACACCGGCGTGGCCTTGCATGGCGACAAAGTCGTCGCCCGCCTTGTTGCCGGCCCTCGCCGCGACGACGGCCGGTCCACCGGCTGCGTCATCCGCATCATCGAACGCGCCCGCGACACCATCGTGGGAAATTTACAGCGCTCTCGCCACGTGTTCCTCGTCGTGCCCGACGATCCGCGTTTCGTGCACGACATCATCGTGGCCGACCCGGCAAATTCGAAACTCTCGCCGCCTCCCGCCATCGGCGACAAGGTGGTGGTGCGCCTCTTCGAGTGGAAGCAGCGCAACGTCAACCCCGAGGGAGAAATCGTTTCCCGCCTCGGCCGCACCCACGAGCCGCGCGCGGAACTGCTCGGCGTTTACGAGAAGTTTGACCTCAGCCCTTCCTTTCCGGCCGAAGTCGAGCGCGAGGCCGCCACCCTGCCCGACCGCGTGCGCCCGGCCGAAATCACCGGCCGGCTCGATTACCGCGACATCCCGACCTTCACCATCGATCCGGACGACGCGAAGGACTTTGACGACGCGCTCTCGATCGAGGAACTGCCCGGCGGCGACATCCGCATCGGCGTGCATATCGCCGATGTTTCCTCTTATGTTCGTTCCGGCACGGCCCTCGACCGCGAGGCACAGCGCCGCGGCAACTCCACCTATCTGGTCGGAACCGTCGTGCCCATGCTGCCGGAAAAATTGTCCAATGGGCTCTGCTCCCTGGTCGAAGCCGAGGACCGCCTGACCAAGGCCGCCCTCCTCACTTTCGCCAAAAACGGACGCCTCAAGGAAACCACCTTCGCCAACACCGTCATCCGCAGCCGCAAGCGCCTCACCTACCGCCAGGCCTACGCGCTGCTCTTTAAGAATTCGCTCGAGGAAATCCGCGCCCTGCCGCTGCCGGCCGCGCACCAGACCGGCTCGACCGGCCGCGCCCTCTCCTCGCTCAGCGATCTCGAACTCGTCGACCTGCAAAGCTGGGTGCGCCGCCTGTGGAAAATCGGGAAAAAACTCCGCGAAGACCGCATGGCGCACGGCTCGCTCGACCTCGATATGCCCGAGGTGAAGATTTTCGTGGACAAGGATGGCTATGCCGACCGCCTGGAACGCATCGAGAATGATGAGAGTCACCAGCTCATCGAGGAGTTCATGCTCTCGGCCAACGAAGCCATCGCCCGTCTCACCCGCGAGCAACACCTGCCCTCGCTTTATCGCGTCCATGACGACCCCGACGAGGAAAAACTCGAGGAGTTCCGCCAGTTCGCCGCGACCTTCGGCATCATCGTCGGCGACCTTACACGCCGCGCCGAGGCGGTAAAACTTCTCCAGACACTGCGCACGCACCCGCAGGGCTACGCGCTTCGCACCCAGTTTCTGCGCAGCCTAAAGAAAGCCGTCTATCGCGCCGAAGCCGACGGCCACTACGGCCTCGCGAAAAAAGATTACACCCATTTCACCTCGCCCATCCGCCGCTACTCCGACCTCGTCGTCCACCGCGTGCTTGATTTTTACCTCGTGAAACAAGGCGGACACAGCAGCGCGCGTTCCGCGCCCGGCTACCAGCTCACCAACGTCCAAAGCCTGGCCGAGCATCTCAGCCTGACCGAGGTCAATTCGACCGAGGCCGAGCGCGAATCGCAAAAAATCAAGCTGCTCGAGTTTTTCGAGCGCGAGATGACGAAGAAAAAGAAGACGCCCTTCGCCGCCGTCATCACCGACGTGCGCAACCACGGTTTCTTTGTCGAACTGCCCGAAGCCATGAGCTTCGGCCTCGTGCACGCCTCGTCGCTGACCGACGATTTCTATGTGCTCAACAACGCCGGCACCGCGCTCGTCGGCCGCCGCACGAAGCGCCGCTTCACCCTCGGCGACAAGATAACGGTGCTGGTGGACAAGGTTGACCGCTTCAAACGCATGATGGACTTCCGGGTGGCCTGAGCGGCCTGCGTCCGCTCACGCCACCCGGAACGTCGAACGCTGAACGCCCAACGTCCAACGTCGAAGTACAGAAGGCCGCTGCTGCCGAGTAGTTAGAGATTGGTCGTTGGTAATTAGTTGTTAGTCATTCGGAATTCGTCATTCTGCATTCGTCATTTCCCTTCCACCATGCTCACTTCCCGCCGCGATTACATCCAGCGCGTCATCGACGAAGTGGTCGAGTTCCTCGCCCGCGTCGTATTTCAGCGCAGCAAAGGCCGGCCGGAAGATGCCATGCAATCGGTGGTGCAGGCCGGCGAACGGCTCTTCGGCCTGGAGGCGGACCAGCTGTTTCAGTTCACGCCCGAGCAGCAATTCGTCATGCTCACCGAGCACGAGTCGCCGGAAATCGCCGGGCAAAAGGCGCTGCTCTTCGCCGCGCTCAATGCCGAGGCCGGAAAAATCTATACGACCATGGGCGATCTGCGGATGGCTCGCAGCTGCTTGATCAATGCCCTGCGCTTCACGCTCAAGGCGCAATCCGAGTTTCCAAGTGAAAATCCGCCCGCCTACGCGCCGAAAGTGGCCGACCTGCTTGACGCACTCAAAGACGCGCCGCTTGATGCAGATACCGCGGCGCTTTTGAAAGCGGCCAGCCCCAGCAATCGCTGAAGCGTGTTATCGAATCGACTCACATTGAAATGCTACAAAACGACAACTCGTTGCCGGTATTATTCTGGCCGAGATGTTTAGAGTTTTTCGACGTTGGCTCTGGCAATTTTTTAGGCGGATTTTCAACTATCTGGATTTTCGAGAAGGAATCCTCAAGGGAGGCTAAACGCTCCGGACTATTC
>DASYOA010000009.1:0-5847 GCA_036008265.1 Opitutaceae bacterium | reverse complement strand
GACGTGGCAACTCTGCGATTGTCCTCTATTATCAACGAATTGCGCTGCCCGGCTGCCCGGTTTTTTGCTGCCGGTAGGCTTTAACGGTATTTTTCATCAGCAGGGCCACGGTCATGGGGCCGACGCCGCCGGGCACGGGCGTGATTTTGCCCGCCATGGGCGCAACGCTGGCGAAGTGGACGTCGCCGACCAGGCGGTAACCGGTCTTTTTGGCGGGGTCGGGCACGCGGTTGATGCCGACGTCGATGACGATGGCGCCGGGTTTGACCATGTCGGCCGTGACAAACTCGGGTCGGCCGATGGCGGCGATGAGTACGTCGGCGGTGCGCGTGATCGCGGGCAGGTCGCGCGTGGCCGAGTGGCAGACGGTGACGGTGGCGTTGGATTTTTTTTGCAGGGCGAGCAGCGCGACGGGCTTGCCGACGAGCAGGCTGCGGCCGAGCACGACGACATGCTGGCCTTTCAAGTCCACGCCGCTGCGCGTGAGCAATTCGATGATGCCGGCGGGCGTGCAGGAAACGAAGCCGTTGGCATCATCCTGGGCGACTTTGCCGAGATTCATTGTGCCGAGGCCATCCACGTCCTTCTCCGGCGCGATGCGCCGAAAAATCTGCAGTTCGTCGATCTGCTTGGGCAGCGGCGCCTGCACAAGGATGGCGTCCACGCCGCGGTCGGCATTGAGCTGGTCAATGAGTTGCTCGAGCTCGGCTTGCGTGATTGAGATCGGCGGCAGGATGACGCGGCTGTCGATGCCGATGGCCGTGGCAGTCTGCTCCTTTTTTTTCACATAGGAAACGGACGCCGGGTCGTCGCCGACGCGGACGAGCGCGAGGCAGGGCTTGCGGCCGGGCAGGGTGGCGATCTCGGCCTTCAGCTCGGCGATCAACTCAGCCGCAATTTTGTTTCCGTCGATTAATTCCATACAGAGAGTCTCCGCGGATTACGCCGATTTACGCGGATGAAAGAATGTTTTATCCGTGGATTGATCCGTGTGAGCCGCGGGAAAAATAAAAATGAAGATTACTTCAATTGCAGGCTTTCCGCGGCGATGACGAGGTCGTTGCCGTTGTTCATCGGTGTGACGGTGCCGTACACATCGACGATGTGGTCGATGTAGTTTTCCATATGCGCCGTGAGGAGCAGGTGGCTGACATCGACGTAGGCGAGGCGCGAGCCGGAGGTGTCATCGAGCTCGTAATCGTAGGGCCGGCGCGGGGTGAAAGGATGGCGGGTCGAAACGATTTTGCCTTCGAGCAGGCGGGGAAGGGTGTTGGCGTTGTTCTCGACGGCATGACCGGGGGCGTTGTTGTCCACGGTGACGGGGGCCGGGGCCGTGCTGATCATGGGCGCTGGCGCCGCCACCGGCGCGGCGGGCATGGCGCCGGCCGCCTGGATATAGCCGGTGATTTTTTTCGAGAACTTGACCTGCGTCCACTTGCCGAACAGGCCGATGATTTCGATGTCATCGCCTTTTGCCGCCGTGGTGAGCACGGGTGCATTGAGTTTGGGCGCGGTACGGATCGGCGCGCCGGGATGGATATCGAGGCTCTTGAGGAAATCCTTGTTCTGCACGTAGGCCTCGTACGGACCGGAGAGTTCGACCGCGAGCCAGCCCGGCGGGGCGGTGACGCCGGCGGCGAGCGTGGGCTCGGTGCCGGCCTTGAGAATGGCGAGGGCGGGCGCATTGGCCTCGGGGCGGGCTTGTACGGCGGTGGTTTCAGTGAGCGGCGCGGCGTGGAGGCTGGCGGTGGCGAGCGCGGCGGCGAGAAGCAGGTGGTTAACTTTCATCGTCGGGAGTGGGTCGGGATGGTTTGGTTTCACGGCGGAGGCTGGGCGTCGCGAACAGTTGTTGGATTTCCTTCGTAGAAAGTTGTTTCGCTCCGCGCAACGGGATTCCGCGCAGGGGGAAAGCCCCAATCTGGTAGCGGCGGAGGCGTTTCACACTGTAGCCGAGGGCAAGGAAGAGCTGGCGGATCTCACGCTTTTTGCCGTGGTGCATCCAGACGTCGAGATCTTGCGAGGTGTGGTCGGGGCGCGGGTTGACCAGCGCGGCGCGTTCGACCTTCAGGCGTTCGCCTTCGATTGTCAGGCCGCGGATGAGGAGGCGCATGCGCGCGTGGGGAAAGGGTTCCTCCAGGCGCACATGGTAGCGTTTTACGACGACATTCGAAGGGTGCATCAGGCGGTGGGCGAGGGCGCCGTCGGTCGTGATGATGAGGAGGCCCTCGCTGTCCTTGTCGAGCCGGCCGGCGCAGAAGAAACGGAATTTCCGGAGCTCGCGCGGCAGCAGGTCGAAGATGGTGTCGGGGTTGTGCGGGTCGTCGTTGGAGCAGACGAGGCCGCTGGGTTTGTTCATGGCGAACGTGAGGAGCGGCTGCGGCAGGGCGCGCACGGACTTGCCGCGGACCGTGACCTTGTCGATGGCGGGGTCGACGCGCTGGCCCAGCTCGGCCTGGCGGCTGTTAACCCAAACCTCGCCCGCGGAGATCATCACCTCGGCGGCGCGACGCGAGCACACCCCGGCCTCGGCAAGGAACTTTTGTAAACGGATTGGCCCGGCGTCGTGCATCGTGGGCCAGATTGGGGTCAAAGTCCTGCACTAAGCAAGCCCGCGCACCGAGATGTAGCCGGCCTCGTTGAGGCCGGGCCGGGGTCACCGACCCCGGCTACATTATTTCAAAATTCAAAATGGCTCATTTTCAAATTTGAGATACGTTCCGGAACATGTCCGTGCCTGCCGCTGTTTCCGCATACACCAAGGACAATCCATTTCCGGCCAGATTGAAGGAAAACCGCCTGCTCAACAAACCCGGCGCGGCGAAAGAAACACGGCATTATGTCGTCGATCTCTCCGGCAGCGGGCTGGCCTACAAAGTCGGCGACTCGCTGGGTATTTTTCCGGCGAACCGTCCGACGGAAGCTGCAGAAATCATCGAGCGGCTCGGCGCGAACGGCGACGAACCGGTGTCGCCCGCCGCCTTGAAGCTGCCGGCGCCGATTACGCTGCGCGAGGCGCTGACCTCGAAGCTCGCGCTATCCCGGCCGGCGCACAAGATTCTGGAAACGCTCGCCGCCAAGGCCACCAACGCCGCCGAGAAGGCGAAGCTCGCCGGGCTGCTCGCGCCCGAGGCGAAGGAAATCTGCGCCATGTTTCTCGAGGAGCGCGAGTTTGTCGATTTGCTGGCGGAGTTTCCGAGCGCGAAGCTCACACCGCAGGAATTCACCGATCATCTGCGCCGGCTGATGCCGCGGCTTTATTCCATCGCCTCGTCGCCGAAACTTTATCCGGACGAAGTTCATCTCACGGTCTCGACCGTGCGCTACACCATGAACCACCGTGAGCGCGTCGGCGTTTGTTCGACGTTCCTGGCCGACCGCGTGCACGTCGGCACGACGCCGGTGCCGGTGTTTGTTTCCCACTCGCACTTCGGCGTGCCTGAGGACGGTGCGCGCGACCTGATCATGGTCGGCCCGGGCACGGGCATCGCGCCCTTCCGGGCGTTTTTGCAGGAGCGCGTGGCCATGGGCGCCAAAGGCCGCCACTGGGTTTTCTTCGGCGAGCAGCATCACGCGACCGATTATCTCTACGAGGAGGAATGGGCCGCCTGGCTCGCCCAAGGCCATCTCACGCGCATCGACACGGCTTTCTCGCGCGACCAGCGAACCAAGGTTTATGTGCAGGACCGCATGCGCGAAAACGCCGCCGCGCTGTGGAGCTGGATCCAAAACGGCGCGAATTTCTATGTTTGCGGCGATGCCAAGCGCATGGCCAAGGACGTGGACCAGGCGTTGCACGACATCATCGCCGAGCAGGGCAGGGTCGATGTTGCCGCCGCGGCCGACTACGTGAGGCAGATGAAAAAGGACAAGCGCTACCAGCGGGATGTGTATTGAAGTAGCGAGTAGTGAGTAGTGGTCGGACGATGAATGATTACGCCGGGCTTGCAATTTCTACTCGCTACTCGCTACCCATTGCTCGCTACTTTTAAATTATGAGTCTCACTTTTACAAATCGCACGGCCATCGTCACCGGCGCCGGCCGCGGCATCGGCAAAGCCATTGCCGAGCAGCTGGCCAAAAACGGCGTCAATGTCATCTGCGTTTCCAAGTCGGCTGATTCCTGCGGTGCCGCTGCCGCTGCCATCACCGCCGCTGGCGGCAAGGCCAAGGCTTACGCGGTGGATGTCGCCGATGGCGCTGCGGTGGCCAAGGCCAGCGAGGAGCTGCTCAAGGAATTTGGAAAAATCGACATCCTCGTAAACAACGCCGGCATTACGCGCGATGGCCTGCTTGCGCGCATGAGCGACGACGACTGGAACGCCGTGGTGCAGACCAACCTCACGAGCGCGTTTCACTGGACGAAGCATATCGGTTGGCCCATGTGCCGCGCGCGCTGGGGCCGGATCGTCAACATCGCTTCCGTTGTCGGTCTCGTCGGCAACGCCGGCCAGGCCAACTACGCCGCCGCCAAGGCCGGCCTCATCGGCTTTACCAAGAGTATCGCCCGGGAATTCGCCAAGCGCAGCGTTACGGCCAATGTCGTCGCCCCCGGTTTTATCAAGACCGACATGACCGCCGGCCTGCCCGAGGACGTGCAGAAAGCCGCGATGGGTACTATTCCATTGCAACGCTTTGGCGAAGCCGTTGATATCGCCCACGCCACAGCGTTTCTATGCTCGGAAGAGGCCAACTATATCACGGGACAAGTTTTTACCGTTGACGGCGGCATGACGATGTGAACCTTTGAAAACAGTTTTAACCCAATCATGGCCGAAACCAAAACCATAGACCAACGCGTCAAAGAGATCATCGTCAATCAGCTCAACGTCAACGAAGAGCAGATTACGCCCCAGGCGTCCTTCATTGACGATCTCGGCGCCGATTCGCTCGACACTGTCGAGCTCATCATGGCGTTTGAGGAAGAATTTAAAGACGAAATCAAAGGCGAGATTCCTGAGTCCGACGCCGAGAAACTCCAAACGGTCGGCCAGGTGACTGACTACATCAAGGCCAAGGCTGGCGCTAAATAAGCCCGTGCTACTTTTCGGCGTTTTACCGTGATGCCCATCGGGATAAAACGGTAGAGCGCCGTTTTTGTTTTTTGCCATGGAAACCCCGTCCGTCTCCAAGCGCGTGGTCGTCACCGGCCTCGGTGCGATCCACGGGCTCGGCCACGATGTCGAGTCGTTCTGGGCTTCCTTGCTCGCCGGGAAAAGCGGCGTCGATCGCGTCACGCATTTTGACCCGTCCAACTACGCCTGCCAGATCGGCGCCGAAGTGCGCGACTGGGATCCCGCGCTGCACATGGATCCGAAGGAAGTGCGCCGCAATGACCGCTACATGCATCTGGGTTTTGTCGCCGCCAAACAGGCCGTGCGCGACTCCGGCCTCGACATGGCCAGGGAAGATGGCGACCGCGTCGGCGTAATTATTGGCTCCGGCATTGGCGGCATGCAAACCTACGAGACCCAGCTCAGAATTCTCTGGGACCGCGGTCCGCGCAAAGTTTCGCCATTCACCATCCCCGCGCTGATCGGCAACATCTGCTCCGGTTTGGTGGCGATCGAGTACGGCGCCCGCGGGCCGAATTTCGGCATGGTTTCCGCCTGCGCCACCGGCACGCACTCCATCGGCGAAGCCGCCCATGCCATCCGGCGTGGCGATGCCGATGTCATGATCGCCGGCGGCAGCGAGGCGACCGTCACTTCGTTTGCCTATGCGTCGTTCGGCGCGATGAAGGCCATGAGCACGCGCAATCACGAGCCGCAGAAAGCCAGCCGCCCCTTCGACCTCGGCCGCGACGGTTTTGTGATGGGCGAGGGCGCGGGCATTCTCGTGCTCGAATCG
>DASYOA010000008.1:0-6602 GCA_036008265.1 Opitutaceae bacterium | reverse complement strand
CCAATTCGTTCGCGCGGAGATATCGCTGCAGTTCGACGAAGAACGCCGGCGTGAGCCCGCCTTTGCCGATTTTGAGTGCCGGCTCCAGTTTTTGGCCGAGCCCGCGCAGGAAGGTTTTTTGTGCGCCGGTGAGGGTGATTGGGTCCATAGGGTTGAAGATTAGGTCAGTTGGGTATTGGGAAAGTATCGGGTGTCAGTATTAAGTGTCAGGTAACAAGTATCAGGTATCAGGAGTTCAGAGTTAGGAATTAGGAGTCAGGCGTGGTCGGTTATCTTGTTACTTGATACCTGTTACTTGCTACTTGGCCTGTGATACCTGGCGCTTCCGGCCGGCCTACCTCACGGTTTATTCGCCTCGGGCTTGGCGATGAAGCGGAAGGCGCGGTCGGGGCCGAGATAAATTTTGGCCAGGGCGTTGAGATCGGCCTGGGTGACGGATTCATAACCGCTGTAACGTGAGCGGCACCAGTCGAGGCGCTGGGGAAATTCCTGGCAGCTCGCGAGCACGGCTTCGAGCCAATACTGGTTGGTGCGGGCGGAGTCGCGCAGGGCGGTGAGCATGGGTTTTTTCACACGGTCGAGTTCGTCGGCGGTGACGCCGGTTTTCTGCAGGTCGGCCGAGAGGGCGAGGATATCGTCGGCGATTTCCGCGGTGCGCGCGGGATCGACGACGCTCTCGGCCAGGATGTAGCCATAACCGGTGAACGTTTCGCTGGGCTCGCTCACCGCCTCGGGGGAATAGGCGCCGCCCAATTGCTCGCGGATTTTCACGCGCAGGCGGTCGCTGAGAATTCCGGCCAGCAGGTGGAGACGCCGGGTGCGGTCAATGTCCCACGCATCGGCCGTGGGCCAGAAAAGGGCGATGACCGCCTTGGGAATTTCGGTCGGCACCGCGTAATCTTTGGCGAAAACCTGGCGAGGAAAATGGACCTCGCGCTCGGCCTCGTACGCGGGCTTGGGTTCGCGGGGCGGCAATGCGCCGAAGGTGCGCGCGAGCGCCGAGAGGGTGGCATCGAGGTCGATGTCGCCGACAATGCCGATTTCGATGGGGCCGCTGGCGAGCTGGGGCTCGAGCCACGCTTTTTCCTCCTCGGGCGTGCGCGTCAACATGACTTCGCGCGAAGGCAGGCCGAAGCGCGGGTCGCCGCTGGCCAGCAGCCGGTGCGCCTCGGTTTTGAACGGGCCGGTGATCGAGTGGGCGAGCCCGTCGTAGTATTCGTCGAGCCTTTTGCGCGCGAGGCGGAAGGCTTCGGGACGGTAGCCGGGATCCGTCAGATGCGCGGCGAGGAGCTGAAGCTGGAGGAGCAGGTCCTCGCGGTTGGTGGCGGCGCCGAAATCAAGCGCGTCGCTTCCGGTTTCGAAATCGAGGTCAACGGTGTGGCCGGCGAGGAGACGTTGCAGTTCGTCGGCGCTGTGCCGGCCGAGGCCGCCCGCGAGAAACGTGAGGTCGGTGAAAAAGGCGAGGCCGGGCTGGTTGCGCGGCTCGGTGAGCTGGCCGGCACCGACGCGCACGTTCAGGCGGATGGTATTGGATTCGAAATCCGTTTTCTTGAGATTGACGCGCACGCCGTTGGCGAAAGTGACGAGGGTGAGATCGAGATCGTCGATGTGTTTTTGCGTGGCGATCCGGCCCGGCGCACCAAAGTCGGTGTAGGCGAACTTTTCATCCGACTGGGCGGCGGGCGGCGAGACGGCGACGATGGCGGAATTTTGGTAGGCGGTCGTGATGGCGGCGACGGCGTCGCCGGGAATCCTGGCATTGCCGGAAACCATGACATAGCGGCCCGGCAGTCCGAAGGCGGTGTTTAGGGCGGCGGCGCAGTCCTCGGGCGTGACTTTTTCAAGCGCGGGCTTGAACAGCGCGAGATCATCGGCGGGGCTGGTGAAGACCTCTTTTTGGACGAGGGAGTCGATAATCCCATCGGCCAGCTCCGGGGAGCGGCGGGTGGGGGCGGTTTTGGCCGCCTGCTCAAGTTCGTTGGAGAAATTGGCCGCGGCTTCCTTGAGTTCCGTTGGCGTGAAACCGAATTTCAGCGCCCGGCGCAGTTCCTGTTCACCGACCGCCAGCGCAGCCGGCCACTGTCCCGGCGCGCAGGTGAGATTCAGGCCGGCATCGTGATAGAAATTGAAGCTTTCCTCGATATCGACGCTGGCGCTGCTGAAGGGCGCATTTTCTTTTTTCGACAAAATTTCGAGGCGGCGATCGAGCATGGCGATGGCGAGGTCGCGCGGCAGGTGCCGGAGGCGGAAGTCCGCGGTGTCGGGCCGGTAGGCATAGGGCGCGATGACGTCGATGCTCACCGTGGTGGCGTCGGCCTCGGGTTCCGCATCGTAAGTGGCGCGCACGCCGAGCGCGGCCGTCGCGTGGCCAAGGTCGGGGTCGGGCCGGGCGGGCGCGCGGTCGGTGACGCCGGAAAATTTTGCCGTGATCTCCTTTTCGACCGCGGCGGGATCGATCGCACCGACGACAATGACAACCATGCGCTCGGGGCGATACCAGGTGTTGTAGAGATCGACGAAGCGGTCGCGTTGCGCCTGTTCAATGACCGACTGCAAACCGATGGGCATGCGCTTGGAGAAAAGCGAATCGCCGAGCAGAAAATTGAACGAGGCGACCTCCTGGCGGTATGACACGGAGTCGCGCGTGCGTTTTTCGCTGAGGATGATGGGCCGTTCCTTTTGGACCTGATCCGGGCGCAGGAGCAGCGTGCCGGCGAAGTCGGCAAAGACCTGCAAGCCTTCCGCCACGGTCTCGGGTTTGGTGTCGGGCAGCTCGATCTGGAAGGCGGTGTGGTCGAAAGAGGTGTAGGCGTTGGTGTCGCCGCCGAAGCTCATGCCGAGCCGCTGGAAATATTCGACGAGCGTGCCGGGCGCGTAATGGGCGCTGCCGTTGAAACACATGTGCTCGAGGAAGTGGGCGAGTCCGCGCTGGCTTTCATTCTCCTCCAGCGAGCCGGAGAGCACGAGCAGGCGGAGCGAGGCGCGGTTTTTCGGCTCATGGTTCGGCAGGATGACGTAGCGCAGGCCATTGGGCAGGGTGCCGAAGTGCGCCGCCGGGTCGGGCTTGAGGTCGCTGGCGTCCTGTGGAAACGGCAGGGGCGCGGCGGCGAGGGCGAAGGCGAACAGCGGGAAAAAGACCAGGGAGAGTTTTCGCAACATGGGGATTAGAAACAGAGTAGCTTGGTGGAAACCGCGAATGAACGCGAATTGACGCGAATAGCCAAACACCGAATACCGCGGGTGACGGCGCGGTTCGATGACGTGGTTACGAGTATGACTGGCAAAAACTAAAAAGGATGCAGAGATTTTTCGGGGTGTGGTTAATGGGCGGTTGGTCGTTCTTGATGGTTGAGTATTCAGGGGCGTTGAACCTTGAGCTTCATCCGTTTTAAATGCGGATAGAGGCTGTTCATTCTTGTCACTTGTTCCCTGTTACTTGGTACTTGGATAATCCCATGATTCTCTGGCTCTACCGGCTGTTATTTCTGCCCGTGCTGCTTGTGCTGTCGCCGTTTTATTTGCGGCGCATGCTGCGGCGCGGCGGGTATCGTGAGAATTTCTGCAACCGCTTCGGCGCGTTTGCCTCGCTGCCGCCGAAGCGGCCGGGGGTGCGGCGCGTGTGGCTGCAGGCGGTGAGCGTGGGCGAGGTGCTCGCGGTCGCCCCGATCATCGAGGCGCTGGCCAGCGAACCCGGCGTGGAAATTTTCCTGACGACGACGACGAGCACGGGCTACTCGCTGGCGAAGGAAAAACACGGCGCGCAGGTGATGGGCGTGGGCTACTTCCCACTCGATTTTTGGGCCTGCAGCGCGCGGGCCTGGCGGCGCATCGCGCCGGATGTGGCCGTGCTGACCGAGGGCGAACGCTGGCCCGAGCACATCGCGCAGGCCGCACGGCGCGGCGTGCCGATGGTGGTGGTGAATGCACGGTTGAGCGACCGCAGCTTTCGCCGCATGCAGCAGGTGAAATCTTCCGTGGCCCCGCTGTTCGGCGGATTGACGCGCATCCTGGCGGCATCGGAGCAGGATGCCGGGCGTTTCCGCGCGCTGGGTTTCGCGCCGGAAAAAATCACGGTGACGGGCAACCTGAAGCTCGACGTGGCGATTCCGCCGCTGGGCGAAATCGAAAAAGCGAAGCTCCGGCGCGAACTGGGCCTGGCCGGGGGTGCGCGCGTGCTGCTCGGCTCATCCACCTGGCCGGGCGAGGAGGAGGCGTTGCTGGCGGCGCAGGCCGCCGCGCGCCAGGCCGGCGTGGCGGTCGCGCTGCTCATCGTGCCGCGGCATGCCGAGCGCCGCGACGAGATCGAGGCGCTGCTGAAAAAATCCGGACGGAAGCATCATTTCCGCTCACGCGGCCCGATGGTGGGTGAAGCCGAGGTGGCGGTGGCGGACACAACCGGGGAGCTGCGCCAGCTCGCGCAACTGGCGGACTTGGTTTTCTGCGGCAAGAGCCTGCCGCCGCACAGCGAGGGGCAGACGCCGGTGGAGGCGGCGGCGCTGGGCAAGGCGATTTTATTCGGGCCGGGCATGGCGAATTTCCGGCAGATCGCGCGCGAGCTCGCGGCGTGCGGCGGTGCGCAGGTGGTGCAAAACGAGGCCGAACTGGCGGCGGCGTGCACCGCGTTGCTGCGCGACGACACGAAGCGCGCGGCGATGGCGACGGCGGCGCGCGCGTGGCAGCAGGCGAACCAGGGCGCGATGAAGCGCACACTCGAAATTCTGCGCGCGATGATTTCCGAATGACCCGTGCGCACGACAGCGCAGAAAAATTCCAAATCTCAAACGCCAAATCCCAAAAAAACTCCAACCGGGTAACTGAAGATAAAGGTCGTACCAGAGTTGGCGTTTTTGATTTTCAGGTTTTTTGGCGTTTGAACATTGGCGTTTGGGATTTGCGCACGAGACGCGCCTATGTTGCTGGCGGCTCGGCGGGAACAATCGGTGGCGCTGAAGGATTGGCTTCCGTTGGCGGAGAGGCGGAATCGCTGGGCGGCATAGGCGGGTTGTTGTTACCGTTCGGAGCTGAACTCTTATGCGCGCGTCGGCCGGTGTAGAGGCGCACCAGGTGGTGGCGCTGGTCGTAGCTGATGATTTCGGCGTAACGGCCCCAACTGAGCAGCGTGCGGAAAAGTGGGCGGGTTTTTTCGTGCGGGAGAGCAACCTGCAGTTCGCGCAGGAAATCCTCCTCGGGCATCTCCTGGTTTTCCTGCACGCGGATGAGGCGCACGATCAGGTCGAAGACTTTCAGCTTCAGCAATTGCTCGCGCACGAGGCGTTTTTGCTCGGCGGTCGAGGCGTTGATGACGGCGTGGCCGAGGGGCGTGATGATCACGTCATGCTCGGGAGTCTGGACCAGGCCGAGCAGTTCGGCGGCCTTGACGACGCGCACGACGTAGCCGAACTCCTTGCCGAGGCGTTCGGCGAGTTCAAAGACGTCGCATGGGGCGTCGCCCAGCAGCGCGATCAAGCCGAACACTTCGGCTGGGGTGACATACGGCAGGGAGACGGGCGCGATGCGGCGGGAGGTTTCGTCGACTTTCGTCACGACCTTGCCGGCGTCGGCCGGCGCCGTCTCGGGCAGGTTGGTGTGGGTGAGGATGCGGTGGAGCTTTTCGACAATCTGGCGGAATTCCGGCGAGTCGGGATCGCGCGGATAGGGCAGGGGGTTGGGTTCCACGACGTCCACGCGGCCGGGCTGCGCGGCCATGACGACGATGCGCGTGGCGAGGAAGACGGCTTCGGAAATATTGTGCGTGACGAAAACCATCGTGCGGAGCGGGTGGTTGGAATCGGCGAGGAGGCGCCCGATTTCACTGCGCAGCGTCTCGGCGGTGAGCACGTCGAGCGCGCTGAAGGGCTCGTCCATCGCCAGCACCTCGGGGTTGGCGATGAGCGCGCGGGCGATGCCGACGCGCTGTTTCATGCCGCCGGAGAGTTCGCGCGGATAGGAATATTCGTAGGCGCCGAGGCCGACGGTGTTGAGCACATGTTCAAGGCGTGTCTGCTGCTCTTTGGGCGGCAGTTTTCCCACCGGCAGAAGCACGTTGCCGCGCACGGTGAGCCAGGGGAAAAGGGCGAAGTTCTGGAAAACCATCGACACGCCGGGCGAGACGCCTCGCAGCAGCATGTTTTTGTAATAGACCTCGCCTTTGGTCGGTGCGATCAGGCCGGCCATGATGCGCACGAGCGTGGACTTGCCGCAACCGGACGGACCGAGCAGGGCGACGGCGTCGTGTTCGTGCACGGCGAGATTGATGTCGCTGAGCACCAGGTCGTGCTCGCTGGCCGTCGCGGCGTATTCGTGACTGATGTGGCGAAGCTCGATGAGAGGGGAGGACATGGGGAAGGCGGAAAGCGGAAGATTGGGAAACGGGATGTTGGCGGAGTTTTCTGGTTTTGTTTTTCGATTTCCCGATTTCCGCTTTTCAAATATCGAAGCGGCAGCGCGCGTTGGCGAGATTTTGGAGGCGTTTCCAGACGGTGGCCAACGATCGCTGCCGTTTCTTGACCTGATCCCATGGACTCCTCCAAGCCGCCCCTCATCGAACTCCGCCATATCAGCCACGAATATGCGGCGACTGGGCAGGAGAGCGACCTGGTGCT
>DASYOA010000007.1:0-1710 GCA_036008265.1 Opitutaceae bacterium | reverse complement strand
CGGCGGGCGAGCTCGGTGAGGTCGCGGCCAAAGGCCTTGAGCGCGGGCGTCTTGACTTCCTTCTTCTCGTCGCCGGCCGCGCCGCTGCCGCGGGGCGCAGGCGTAGAGGCTTCCTCGCCGCCTTCGCCCCCGGAGAATTGCGGGTCGAGTTCGCGGAGGATTTCGTTACGGGTACGCTCGATGTCCACGTCGAGCGACTTGAGGACGCGGGCGGCCACGCCCTCGCCTTCGCGGAGCAGGCCAAGCAGGATGTGCTCGGTCCCGACGTAAGAATGATTGAGCGCCTTGGCTTCCTTGCCGGCGAGGGCGAGGACTTTCTTCACGCGGGGCGTGTAAGGGATGCTGCCGGCGGCCTTGGTTTCCTGGCCGGTGCCGACTTGTTTCTCAACAGCGGAACGCACGGTCTCGAGGTCGAGGCCCATTTTCTGGAGCACGCTGACGGCCACGCCCTGGCCGAGTTTGATCAGACCGAGGAGAATGTGCTCGGTGCCGACGTAGTTGTGATGAAAGCGGTCGGCTTCCTTGCGCGCGAGGGCAAGCACCTGCTGCGCGCGAGGCGTGAAATTGTTCATCGGTTCGGGTGCGTCGGCCATGGGATTTAGTTCTTTCCGTTGATAGTAAAGTTCGGCGCGGACAATTTTGCAAACTCATCGCGCAGTCTGATCGCGCGGGCGAAGTCGCGGGCGCCCGCCTCGAGGTCGTGCTTGGAGAGGTGCTGGATGTGGCCGGGCTGCGCCTCGATGAGGAGACGGTCCACGGTGGCGCGCACGGCGTCGGGAAACGCGCCGAAATCGATGCCCAGGCGGATGAGGGAAAGCAGGTTCATGGCCTCGCTGGAGGTGAGCAGGTGGGAATTTTGCAGGATGCCGAAGGCGCGGCCGATCTTGTCGTGGAGCTTGCCGGCGTCGGCCTCGAGGAGTTTTTCGCGGGCGTTGCGTTCGTGCTCGATGATGGAATTAAGCACGGTGGTGAGGCGCTTGATGATGTCCTCCTCGGATTCGCCGAGCGTGGTCTGGTTGGAAATCTGGAAAATGCTGCCGCTCGCGTCGGAGCCCTCGCCGAAGAGGCCGCGCACGACCATGCCGAGCTGGTTCACGGCACGGACGACTTTTTCCATCTGGCTGGAAATCACGAGCGCGGGCAGGTGCATCATGGCGGAGGCGCGCATGGCGGTGCCGAGGTTCGTGGGGCACGCGGTGAGGTAGCCGATGGTCGGCGAAAAGGCAAAGTCGAGGGATTCCTCGAGCGTGGTGTCGAGCTCGTTGATCGCGTTCCAGGCTTTTTTCAACTGGAAGCCGGCGCGCAGCGTCTGGATGCGCAGGTGGTCCTCCTCGTTGACCATGACCGAGAGCGTCTGCTCCTTGCTGATGACGATGCCGGCGCCGGCCTTGGCGCCGCTGAGCTCGCGGCTGATGAGGTGGCGTTCGACGAGAATTTGTTTCTCCAGGTCGCTGAGTTCGCCGACCGCGATGTTGAGGCCGCGCTTCATCTGCGGCGCGGCGGCGACGGCCTCGCGGCAGGATTCCAGGATGGAGGCGCGCTGCGCGGGCTTGGCCCAGCCGGGAAACGGCTGGCCGGCGAGGTTGCGCGCGAGGCGGATGCGCGTCATGAGGACGATCGCGCACTTGCTGGTCGCGGTATCGGTCAGTTCGGAATGGGAATCGATGAGCGAGGAAATGGTCATGGGTCAGCGCGCCGGTTTTTGCTCGA
>DASYOA010000006.1:0-8115 GCA_036008265.1 Opitutaceae bacterium | reverse complement strand
CGACCGCCTTATCGCACTCGACTATGCAAAACAGCACGCCACCGTTTTAACCCTCGACCGAAAAATGGCCGCCCTTCCCGGTTGCCAGCAATTATAGCCATCAAAAAAATCCATGCTCTGGTCACGATTCAAAACCCACTTCTATCACCACGCCGGGCTGGGCCTCGCGCTTGATATCAGTCGCATTCCGTTTCCCGCCGAGTTCCTCGTGACCATGGCGCCGAAGATGCAGCAGGCGTTTGCCGACATGGCTGCGCTCGAAAAGGGCGCCATCGCCAATCCTGACGAAAAACGCATGGTCGGCCATTACTGGCTCCGCGCCCCGCAACTCGCCCCGACCAAGGAAATTTCCAATGAAATTTCCTCGACGCTCATGGCGATCAAGGATTTTGCCTTCAAGGTTCACACCGGCGCCATCGCCGGCCCGCGCGGCCCGTTCAAGCACCTGCTCGTCATCGGCATCGGCGGTTCCGCGCTTGGCCCGCAGTTCGTCAGCCACGCGCTCGGGCAGCCCGCCAAGGACCGGCTGGCGGTGCACTTTTTCGACAACACCGATCCCGACGGCATCGACTACGTGCTCGCTTCGCTCGCCGGCCAACTCGCCGACACGATCGTCGTTGTCATCTCAAAATCCGGCGGCACGGCCGAAACGCGCAACGGCCAGCTCGAGGCCGCGGCCGCGTTCAAGGCCGCCGGCCTCGCCTATCCGGATCATTTCGTCGCCGTCACCGGCGCAGGCTCGAAACTCGACCAAACCGCGATCGAAGAAGGCTGGCTCGAGCGTTTCCCGATGTGGGATTTGGTCGGTGGCCGCACGAGCGAACTCTGCGTCGTGGGCCTGCTGCCTGCCGCGCTGCAAGGCCTCGACATCCAGGCCATGCTCGACGGCGCCGCGGCGATGGACGTCGTCACCCGCCAACCCATCATCGCGGAAAATCCCGCCGCGTTGCTCGCGCTCATGTGGTATTTCGCGACCGACGGCCGCGGCAAAAAGGACATGGTCGTGCTGCCTTACAAGGACCGCCTCCTGCTTTTCTCGCGCTACCTGCAACAACTCGTGATGGAGTCGCTCGGCAAGGAACTCGACCTGCAGGGCCACGTCGTCAACCAGGGCATCGCCGTGTACGGCAACAAAGGATCGACCGACCAGCACGCCTACGTGCAGCAGCTTCGCGAGGGCGTGAACAATTTCTTTATCACCTTCATCGAAGTGCTCCGCGACCGCGAGGGGGCCAGCCTGGAAGTCGCCCCGGGCGTCACGAGCGGCGATTACCTGCAAGGCTTCTACCTCGGCACACGCGATGCGCTCAGCGAAAAAGACCGCCACTCCGTCACGCTCACGCTGCCGGACGTCTCGCCGCGCTCGATCGGCCTGTTGATTGCCCTCTACGAGCGCGTGGTCGGCCTCTATGCGTCGCTCATCGGCATCAACGCCTACCATCAGCCCGGCGTCGAAGCCGGCAAAAAGGCCGCGAGCGGCGTCATTGCGCTGAAGTTGAAACTCGTGGCCGCGCTCAAGGCCGCACCCGGGACGCCCTTCACGGCCGATGCGCTCGCCGCCAAACTCGGCCCGCCCGACAAAACCGAGCACGTTTTCAAGCTCCTCGAGCACCTCTCGGCCAATGCCGGCACCGGCGTGAAAAAAACCCTGCGCACACCCTGGTTCGAGAGCACCTACGCGTGGCAATCCGAAGTAACAGGTAACAAGTAACAAGTATCAGGAGTATGTACGCAACGCGCTCTTGTCACTTGATACCTGACACTTGATACTTTTCCACACAGCCTTCCCTTGCGCTGGTGATGAATTTGTCTAAATACCTTACAAAATGAAAAAGCTCAGCCCGCCCATTCTCCTCTTGCTCGCCCTGGCCGCGCTCCTCGCCGGCTGCACCAGCGCAGGCGACCGATACTCCTCGATTCCCCAAGACCGCCCCGCGAATTGGGAAGGTCAGGGCTCGGTGCCGGGCATGGTTGCGGCCCCCGGCAGCGGCACCCGCTGAGTGTCTCCATTTTTTAAAAATCCGGCCCCATTCGCCGGATTTTTTTATGGCTGAACATCCCAACGCCTCCCTCACGCCCCAGCCCGGCACGCTGTACGTCGTGGCCACGCCCATTGGCAACCTGGCCGACGTCACCGAGCGCGCCCGCGCGATTCTCGCCGCCGTCGACCTGGTGGCCTGCGAGGACACGCGCACCACGGGTGTGCTGCTGACCCATCTCGGTCTCCATCGTCCGCTCACCGCCTACCACGAGCACAACGAGATCGAAGCCGCCGAGTCCCTGGCCACGCAACTAGCGACCGGCAAAAGCATCGCGCTGGTCACCGATGCCGGCACGCCGGCGTTGAGCGACCCCGGTTTTCGCCTCGTGCGCGCCTGCCGCCGCCGCGGCCTGCCCGTCGTGCCCGTCCCCGGCCCCAGCGCGCTCACCGCCGTGCTCAGCGCGGGCGGCCTGCCCACCAACGGGTTTTTGTTTGTCGGATTCCTGCCGGCCAAAAGCGCCGCCCGCCTCGCCTTCCTGGAAAAATACCGCGACTTCGACTACACGCTCGCGCTCTACGAAAGCTGCCACCGCATCGACAAGTTCGCCGCGGAAATCGTGGAGAAACTCGGCCCGGCGCGCATCGTCTGCCTCGCCAAGGAAGTCACCAAGATTTATGAAACCTTCCTCGTCGGCCCCGCCGCCGATGTGCAGGCCCGGCTCGGCAAAATTGCGCTGAAAGGCGAATTCGTGGTGCTCATCGCCCCCGTGGATTTTGTTTTATGAACCACAGAGACACGGAGTTCACAGAGTAAAACTTGAAGAATTCCGGCTCTGTGTCCTCTGTGTCTCTGTGGTGAACAATCAATCCGTCGCCGTCATCGATATCGGCAGCAATACCATCAAGCTGCTCGTCGCCGCGCGCGATGAAAGCGGCCAGCCCATCGAGCGCGCGGCCAGGACCATCGACGCGCGCATCAGCGCCGGCATCAGCCAGAAACCGCCGCGCCTCAGCGAAGCCGGCATGGCCGCGGGTGTCGCCGCCATCCGCGATTTGCTGGCCACGGCTGCGCCCCTGGCGCCGACCCGGACCATCCTGGTCGCCACCAGCGCGGTGCGCGATGCCGCCAATGGTGCCGACTTTTGCGCGCGCGTCCGCGCCGCCACCGGCCACGACATCCGCACCCTCACCGGCGACGAGGAGGCCAATCTCATTGGTGCCGGGCTGCTCTGCGACCCGGCCCTGGCCGGCTTGAACGATTTCTATGTCTTCGACCTCGGCGGCGGCAGCCTGGAATGCCTCGCCTTTCGCGCGCGCCGCATTGCCCAGGAGACCAGCCTGCCGCTCGGCTGCGTGCGCCTCACGGAAAAATTCGTGGCCGATCCGGCTGCGCCCTTTCCCACCGAAGCCCGCACCGCCATCGTCAGGCACGTGAAACAAACCTTCGCCGGGAGCGGTTTCTCTTTCACGCTGGCTGGCGCAGCCGCGATTTTTGCCGGCGGCAGTGTCACCACCGTGCGGGCCATCTTTGCGGCGCACCACGGGAAAAACCTGAGGGAAATTTCGCCGGTCGTGACGGTTCCTGAGTTACACGCGCTGCTCAATCGCGTTGCGCCCTTGTCGCTGGAGGAACGGAAAAAAACCTCCGGCCTGCCGCCAGCGCGCGCCGACGTGTTTCCGACCGCGCTGGCCACGATCCTCGCCGTGGCCGAGACCGCCGGGCTGCAGGAATTCCAGCACTCGTTTTATAATTTGCGCTGGGGCCTGGCCGCGGAGGCGCTGCAGTAGGTCGCGACCGCCGGGTGCGTCGTAGTTTCCCAAAACATTTTTACACGAAGGTCGCCAAGGGACGCGAAGAGACGGGTGTCGGCTCGCGCCAAATTTCCAAGCAGGCTCTGTTTTTGCCTTTGATAACAGAATCATCAATCGCTCTTCGCGATCTTGGTGTAAACCCATTTGGAGAACCGCGGCGCGCCCGGCGGTCGCGCCCTACCCTTGGCCGATTCCACGCAGCAGCTTCAGCAGCTTCTTAAAATCACCGGGCTGCGGCGCGCAGAGGTCGAGCGCGGCGGCCGTGATCGGATGCGCGAAAGCGATCCGCTCCGCATGGAGCATCACGCGCGGCGGCTTGGGCAGGGACGGCAACGGTTTCCAGCCGTAGATGGTGTCGCCGAGCACCGGATGGCCAATGGATTTGAAATGCGCGCGAATCTGGTGCGTGCGCCCGGTATGGATGCGGCAGCGCACGAAGGCCGCGCCTTTTCCAAACACTTCGAGCCGCTCCCAATCCGTGCGCGCGGTCCGTCCGCCCTGGCCCGCAGTCATGCGATGCCGGTGCACGGGATGGCGGCTGATGGGGCGGTCGATCACGCCGCTCGCGAGCTTCGGCACGCCGGAAACGAGCGCGACATATTCCTTGCGCAGCGAGCGGCCGGCAAACTGCGCGGCGAGTGCGCGGTGCGCGGCATCGGTCTTGGCCACGAGAAGAATGCCGGAAGTTTCCTTGTCGAGCCGGTGGACAATGCCGGGGCGGGCCACGCCGCCGATGCCGCTCAGGCTGCCCGCGCAATGCGCGAGCAGCGCATGCACGAGCGTGTCCTCACCCGTGCCCACGCCCGGATGCACGACCATGCCAGCGGGCTTGTTGAGCGCGAGCAGGTGCTCATCTTCGAATAAAATTTCCAGCGGGATGTCCACGGGCTTGAGCTCGGCCGCCCGGGTTTCCGGCAGGGAAAACTCGATCGTTTCGCCGGCGCGCACAAGGTCGCTTTTGCCAAGCGGCCGGCCGGCGCGGCTCACCCGGCCCGCGTCAAACGCACGCTGCAACGCCACCCGGCTGTGCGCGGGAAACGCCTGCGCGAGCACCTTGTCGGCGCGGGCGCGGCGGGCATTCGGTGGAACAATAAAAGTTTCGATCCCTTTCATGCTGTTTGGCCGATCATGATGACGCAGAAAAATTCCAAAGGCCAAACGCCAAATCCCAAAGAAAGCTCAAAGAGTTTGAGGCTTTTGCCAAAATTTAAGGTTTTAATTCTCAATTTTTTTGATGTTTGGATCTTTGGCGTTTGAGATTTGCGCGCGTCAGCGCGCGAGCAGCATATCAATCGCTGCGAGCGCATTGCGCCTTTGCGCGCCATCCACCCGCGCGACTTCCCAGCCGTTGCGCGCGACCTGCGCCAGCTCGGCGCGGGTGAAACCCAGTTCGCCCGCGAGCATGGCGTACTCGTCGTTCACCGTGTTGGCAAAAACCAGCGGATCGTCCGTGCTCACCGTGCAGCGCACGCCGGCCGCGAGTAGCTTTTTGATGGGATGTTCCGCCATGGAGGGCACGACCTTGAGGCGAAGATTGCTGATGGGGCAAACATCGAAGGTTACGCCGCGAGCGCAGGCCAGCGCCACGACCGCCGGATCCTCGATCGCGCGCACGCCGTGCTGCACCCGCGTGACGCCAAGCTGCTCGATGGCTTCGCGCACGCGGTGGGCGCCGTCAAACTCCCCCACGTGGCACTTGGTGATCTTGCCCGCGGCGCGCAGCCGCGCCCACACCCGCGCGGTCCACGGCTCGGTCGGGACTTGCTCCCAGCCGTGCAAGTCCACGCCGGCCAGGTCATCCCAGTTTTCCAGGTCATCGATCACCGCGCTCAGCGGCCCGGCGTAATCGGTGCGCAACATTCCGGCAAAAAGGCGCACTTCCAGGCCGGGCGGGACGGCGCTGCGAATGGCCGCCAGGATTTCGCGGCCGGGCACGTTGATGAATTGCGTGACGGGCAGATGGAAACTCGTTTCGACGTAGCGCACGTTTTGCGCGAGATGCCTGGCGAAAGCCGCCGCGGCCGCCTCATGATAGCGTTCCGCGCTCGTGAACCACGGCAGTGCATGGCCGAGCAGCACTTTGTCGAAATCAGGAAACGCCGGGAAACGATGATCCGGCGCATGAAAAAACGGACGCTCCGGATACGTCGCGGGCTGCCATGCGACGAGCAGCTCGTACGGCAGCGCGCCCTCGATGTGCAGATGGGTTTCCGTCTTCGGTAACGATTGGATGAAGTTGGAGAGGTCCGTGGTCAAAGTATCAGGTGCTAGGCACAAGTAACAAGTGGCAGGTATCAAGTAACAAGAGCGCTCCGCGCACAAACTCCTGATACTTGTTACCTGTTACTTGGTACTTTTATTCACCAGCAGAAAATCAGGATTTAGTTTTTGCAGCGGCTTCGGCACGAAGAGGCCGTCCTTGCGGATGAGCTTGCCGTCGAACCAGACTTCGCCGCCGCCGTAGTCCGGGCGCTGGATGCAGACCATGTCCCAGTGCACCTGCGATTTGTTGCCGTTGCCGCAATCCTCGTAGGCCTGGCCCGGCGTGAAGTGGAAGCTGCCCGCGATTTTTTCGTCGAAGAGGATGTCCCGCATCGGCTGAAGGATGTGCGGGTTGAAGCCGAGCGCGAATTCGCCGATGTAGCGCGCGCCATCGTCGCTATCGAGGATTTCGTTGAGTCGCTTGGTGTTGTTGGCCGTAGCCTCGACGATCTTTCCCTTTTTGAAAACGAGGCGGATGCTGTCGAAGGACGTGCCGAGATACACCGTGGGCGCGTTGTACTGCACCACGCCCTCGACACTGTCCCTGACCGGGCAGGAAAATACCTCGCCGTCGGGGATGTTGCGCAGGCCACCGCACTCCTTCGCACCGATGCCCTTGATGGAAAACTTGAGATCGGTGCCGGGCCCCTTGATGTGCACGCGGTCGGTTTTTTTCATGAGGCCGGCCAGCGCCTCCATCCCGGGCGTCATGCGCGCGTAATCGAGCGTGCAGACGCGGAAATAAAAGTCCTCGAATTTTTCCGTGCTCAGGCCGGCCTGTTGCGCCATCGACGGCGTGGGCCAGCGCAATACCACCCATTTGGTCTTGCCCACGCGGTAATCGAGTACGGGCTGCATCAGCCGGCTGACCAGCTTCACCTTGTCGCCCGGCACATCGGAGGACTCAAAAATATTTTCCGAACCGCGCAGCGCGATGTAGGCGTCCATTTTTTTCATGCGGGCGAGTTCGATCTCGGCCTGCGGCGCGTATTGTGCCTCCTCGGCGCCCAGCAGGAGTTCACGGTTGACCCGAGCCCGGTGCAACTGGACGTAAGGATGGGCGCCGCGTTCCCGGGCGGCGCGGATGAGCGCAATGACGATGGTCTCGGGCACATCGAACGCGTCGATGAGCACGCGCTCGCCCTTTTTCAACTCGGTGGAAAAACCGGTGAGAACCTCGGCCAGCTTGTCGCAACGGGGATCGGTAATCATGATGGTAACGTAAGTACCAAGTAACAGGTATCAAGTAACAAGATACGCGGCCCAAGGCCGAAGTAACAGGTAACAAGTATCAAGTGCCAGGAGTATGTACGCAGTGCGCTCTTGTTACTTGATACCTGATACTTGTTACTTTTCCGATTACGCCACCGTCCGCTCCGTCGTTTTCGGAAAGCAGATCCGGCCGACCGCTTCGTCGAAGTCGGCGGCGCCGTGGATGATTTCGATCTCGAGCCGCAGGTAATAAAGCGGCAGCGACGGCTCGTAACCTTGGGGTATGCGCACGGCGTCCTTTTCCGTCGTCACGATAAAATCCAATTTAGCCTCGCCCGCCTGGGTAAAAATCGCCTCGAGGTCGGCGGTCGAGAACCGATGGTGGTCAAGGAAACGCTGCGATTGCTCCAGCTTTGCGCCGAGGTCGCGCAGGAATTTTTCAAAGCTTTCCGGCGTGGCAATGCCGCTGAAGGCGGCCACCCGCCGGTCGCGAAGGAACTCGAGCGGCTGGCGCTCGGCCGTGCCCACGCGCTGCAAATACTGCGGCCGGTGGGCGCATTCGATTACGTCGACCCCGGGGTTGTGCCGCTGGATGAGTTCCTCGAGCTCGGCATCGCGCTGGCCGTTGGATTTGGTGAGAAAAACGTAGCTGGCCCGGCGCAGGTGTTTTACGGGCTCGCGCAGGATGCCGCGCGGCAGCAGGTGGCCGTTGCCGAAGGGATTGGTTTTGTCCACGAGCAACAGGTTGAGCCGGCCCTTTAGCGGCAGGTATTGGAAGCCGTCGTCGAGCACCAGCGTATCGCAGCCGAATTTCTTGATGGCGTAGGCCCCCGCCTTCACGCGGTTCT
>DASYOA010000005.1:0-4768 GCA_036008265.1 Opitutaceae bacterium | reverse complement strand
CTTGGCGATGGCGGTTTCCTTCTCGAGGAAATATTTCAGTTTCTCGCCGACGATCTTCTGCACGATGCCGTCCACCTCGGAGTTGGAGAGCTTGGTCTTGGTCTGGCCCTCGAAGCGCGGCTCGGAAACTTTCACGCTGATGACGGCCGTGAGGCCTTCGCGCACGTCGTCGCCGGTGATAGAAGGGTCCTTATCCTTGATGAGGTTGTTGGACTTGGCAAAATTGTTGATGACGCGGGTGAGGGCGGTGCGGAAGCCGCTGAGGTGGGTGCCGCCCTCGAGATTATAAATGGAGTTGGCGTAGGCGAAGACCTGGTCGTTGTAGGAATCGTTGTACTGCAGGGAGACGTCCACGACGGTGGCGGCCTTCGCCGGATCCTCGTTGGGCACGCTGTCGCTGAAAGTGATGGGCTTGTCGTGCAGGACGGCCTTGTTCTTGTTCAGGAACTTTACGAATTCCGTGATGCCATCCTTGAAGTAGAACTTGTCCGATTTCTGCGAGCGCTCGTCAGAAAGGAGGATTTCAATGCCGGGATTGAGGAACGCGAGTTCGCGCAGGCGCTTGGCCAGGATCTCGTATTGGAATTCGCGCGTGGTGACAAAGATCGTCGCATCGGGCTTGAAAGTGACTTTGGTGCCGTTCTTTTTCGTGTCGCCGATGACGCTGAGCTTCTGGGTGGTCTTGCCCTGCTCGAAACGCATCTGGTAAACCTTGCCGCCGCGCCGCACCTC
The DNA here is from genome assembly GCA_036008265.1 of Opitutaceae bacterium. Classification (GTDB taxonomy): domain Bacteria; phylum Verrucomicrobiota; class Verrucomicrobiia; order Opitutales; family Opitutaceae; genus DASRHD01. Next base: position 4,036 of record DASYOA010000005.1, on the reverse strand, counting down.
GGCCTCGAACCACTCGGAGAGCGCGTTCACGCATTTGGCGCCGACGCCGTGCAGGCCGCCGGAAACCTGGTAGGCGCCTTTGCCGAACTTGCCGCCGGCGTGGAGATTCGTCAGCACGAGTTCGAGCGCGGGCATCTTGTAAACCGGGTGCATGTCCACCGGGATGCCGCGGCCGTCGTCCTCGACCGAGCACGAACCGTCGAGGTGGATGCTGACCTTGACCGTGTTGGCGAAACCCGCGAGAGCCTCGTCGATGGAGTTGTCCATCAGCTCGAACACGCAGTGGTGCAAACCGCGCTCGCCGGTGTCGCCGATATACATATCGGGGCGCTTGCGCACGCCTTCGAGGCCTTCGAGTTTCTGGATTTTTGAGGCGTCGTACGTCTCGGCACCAGCTTGGGATTTGGCAGATTTTCTCGCGTCGTCTTGGTCGGGCATGAAGGAAAGGAACAGGGTGTGGCTTAAAGGGAAAATATTTCGCAAAACCTCCGCGCGGACAACAGAAATCTTGGTTTAAATTTCGGTGTTTTTAATCCTCCTTCGCTGAAGCTTCGGCGGACAAGCCTACGGGCAGGCGCGAATGGATCCTCCTTCTCCGGAGGGTGCCCGCTGACAGGAGCAAATCACAAACGCCAACAGATCAAACGCCAAAAAAAACCCAAAAATCAGGATTTGGTAATTGGTAGTTGGTCATGCAAGTTTCTTTGAGATTTGGAGGTTTGTGATTTGGGATTTGCCGCGGTCGGCGGCTGTTTTCATTTGCCGAGGGCCGGCACCGCCCCCTAATTTGGTTCGCCCGTGAAACTTTCCGTGAAAGTCGACTATGCCTGTCGTGTGCTGGCGCAGATGGCCCGCAGCCATGCGCGGGGCGAACTTGCCCACATTGACGAACTGGCCAAGGTTGAGTCTGTCCCCGCCAACTACCTCGTGCAGATCCTCAGCGAGCTGCGCAACGGCGGCATCATCGCCAGCCGCCGCGGCAAGCAGGGCGGCTACATCCTCGCCCGTCCGCCGGAGGAGATCACGCTGTACGATATCGTAAAACTCATCGAAGGCGACCTGCTCGAACTCAGCGGTGACGTCCGCGGCCAGTCCGGCCGGCGCGTGCAGCAGATCTGGCGCGACATCCGCACCACCTTCGAGGCCAAGTGCAAGGGCTACACCCTCGATAAGTTCGTCGCCAAGGCCGACGAGGGGATGTATTACATTTAAAAGTTCCAAGTTTCAGGTACCAAGTACCAAGTTAACAGTTCACGGTTGAAAGTTGAGCGAGCTGAGTCTTTTCATTCCATCCATGCCTTCACCCGCCCTCGAAAAGCTTCTCATCCTGCAGGATCGCGACACGCAGCGCGCGGGCTTGGACTCGCAGCTCGCCTCCGTGCCGCGCGAGGTTGCCCTCGCCGAGCAAAAAATTGCCGGGGAAAAAGCCGCCATCGAGGCGGCGCGCCACGAACTGAAGGAATTTGAGACGAAGAAGAAATTGCTCGAGACCGAGATCGCCTCAGCCGAGCAGAAAGTCGCCAAATACCGCGGCCAGCAGCTCGAGGTGCGCAAAAACGACGAATACCGCGCGCTCGGCACGGAGATTGACACCGCCCAGGCGGCCATCGGCGTGCTGGAGGAGGACGAACTCAAGGTCATGTTCGCCATCGACGAGGCGAAGAAAAAATTTGCCACCGGCGAGGCCGAGCGGAAGCAGGCCATCGCCGGGCACGAAGCGCGCATCCGCCTGCTGCGCGAACGCGAAGGCAACCTGCGCATCGAGCTGCAGGCCGCCCAAGCCGAGGTCGATACCGCGCGGCTCCCGGTGGACGCGCCCCTGGTGCGCGTTTACGAGCGGCTCGTGCGCGAGGGCGTGGCGCGGCCGGTTTGTGTGCCCATCCGCGACGGCAAGTGCAGCGGTTGCCACATGAAAGTTTCCGGCCAGGTCGAGTCCGCCGCGCGCAAAGGCGATGAAATCACCAACTGCGAAAGCTGCCGGCGCATGGTTTTCTGGGAGTAGGGGTGGCGGCGCGAGCAGGGCGCGTTATCTAACGCGCCGGATAAATTTGTGGGCGGGGTGTGTCCTCACCCCGCATTAGGTTGATCGCAGGGTGAGGACACCCCGCCCACATTCTCAAACTGACCTACGATCCTACAAAGGATAATCCGCCTTACCTCGGAAACCCCTGATCGAGTCGCTATACTCTTAATAAGAGTGATTCTTGGCGCTGAGGCTGGGAGAAGGAGTATTCGTGGAAGCAGCGGGCGTCTTGCCGGCATCCGCTTCATGGCCTGAATAAACGAATTCCACCTGTTGCTTTGGTGCAGCGGTCCTGGCGGCGAGCGAGGCCACGGACATGATCAGCTTGGGCTGCAATGCCGCCAGCATGGCGTAACGGCGCTCGTGGGCTTTTCGACGATTGGGTTTTAGCTCCGCCCGAGTGCGATGTTTGAGTTGCCGGGGCAGTTCCCAGCCGCCGCCGGGCAGGCGTCGCCCATCACTCTCGCTCCAGAACTCATCGTAGCTGGCGGCGAATTCACGGCGCTTGCTCCAATGGCGGTAGACATGATGCGCGTCGTCAATGGCTTCGATCCGTCCGACCTGCCAGCAGGCGGCGAGTTGCTGAAGGCACCACAAAGCCAGCGCCTTGGGCCGCAAGCCGTGCATTTCCTTGGTCAAGTCATGGATGAGAACGTGAGTCTGCGGATCGGGGCTGCCTTGCAGCCCTCCGATGATGAGGGTGCGTTGATTTGCCGGCTGCGCGAGGCAGAAGGTGATGCCGGCCAGCGTCAGTTCGGTATCAACGTCACAGATCGCGAGCGTGAGATCGCCTTCTTTTTCAAATTGATCGTGGTAAAAGAGCCGCACATCGAGCTGGCGGCCCGAGGCTGGATTGGCCAGGCGGATGAGCGCGATGCCTTCCTTATGATAAATCGCCCGTCGCACGTCCGCGGAAAATATCCGTGGTAAAATATCGTAGTGTCCCATCAGCGCGGCGAAGCGCTCGAGCACACGCCATTCGCAATGCACGTAGGGGCGCTGCAGCTTCGTAGCGAGCCGTGGGCGGGCCAGCCAGAGCGGGGCGAGATCCGCCTGTGCCAGCCGGGCGAGCCACGCGCTCGTGAGGCGCGGCTGCTTCCATGCGCGCACCAGAAACTTGAGCCGCTTGCGCAGTCCATAGGGCGCATGGGCGCGATGAATTCGGGCTGAGGCAGCCCAAAAAGAAAATAGGTGGTGGCGTGGCTGATTTTCCTGTGAAAGGGGATTCAGGGAATCGTCCGCGCCCGCCGGGATCGGGGCGTGGGATAAAAGCACGAACTCAGCTTATACAAGATAACGCGCCCCGTCTGTCAGCTGCGGACGAAATCGATTGTCAGGCGCGGCCCTACAAAAGTGCGCTGGTGCAAATCAGTGTCGATTTTTTTGGTCGGTCCAGCGGATGGCTTCGCGGACGAGTTCGGCTGCGTTGGCGAGGCCGAGCTTATCCTTGATGCGGGCACAGTAGGCTTGGACGGTTTTGATACTGAGGTGGAGTTCTTCCGCGATGAGGCGGTTGGCCTGGCCTTCGCCGAGCCGGCGGAAAACTTCCAGTTCGCGGTCGCTCAACGTTTCCACGGAACCAGGCTGGGTGGATTGATTGCGCCCGACAATGCGTTCAGCCAGCTTGGCCAGCAGCTCGGCGTTGGCATAGAGGCGGCCGGCCTGCACTTCGTGGATCGCCTCGACGATCCGATGGGTGGACTCACGTTTTGTCACATAGCCACGGGCGCCGGCCCGCATGGCGCGCTCGGCGTAGAAAATTTCCTCATGCATCGAAAGCACGATCACCTGGGTCTCAGGCAGGCGATCGGAAAGTTCCTTGATGAGATCGAGTCCGGAAGAGGTCTTGAGCGACAGATCGACAATGGCCACGTCAGGCGGATCGGCCGCCATGGTGGCGAAAGCCTGACGGGCATCCTCGGCCTGGCCGCAAACCTCGAAATCGGGTTGTTGACGCAGCAGGGTGGCCAGCCATTCGCGCACGAGCGGGTGGTCATCGACCAGGAAGATGCG
>DASYOA010000004.1:0-3689 GCA_036008265.1 Opitutaceae bacterium | reverse complement strand
ACCCCGCATGGAGCCTTGGTGGCGGGTGAGGGCACCCCGCCTACATCTTTGCGTCCCTTTGCGATCTTGAGGTAAAAATGTTTTTTTGAAAATCGCGGCGCGCCCGGCGGTCGCGCCCTACCAGAAAATACGGGGATTGATTTTCCAATTTTGATTCTTCCCGGGTTTTTGTGATTTGCCTTTTGGGGTTGGTGATTTTGCAGCTGCCTGTCACGCCACCGCGGCGGCCGGGGCGCGGGCGAGGCTGGCCGCGAGCTCGGCGGGGCGCACGGGCTTGCTGATGTAGTCATCCATCCCCGAGGCGAGGCAGGCTTCGCGGTCGCCCTGCATGGCGTTGGCGGTCATGGCGACGATGTGCAGTGGTGTGAATTTTTCTCCGCGGGCGCGGCGCTCGTTTTCACGCGTGCGCAACCGGCGGGTGGCTTCGTAGCCGTCGAGTTCCGGCATGTGGCAGTCCATGAAGATGACGTCGTAATGGACGGTTTCGATGGCGGAAAGAACTTCGAGGCCGTTGGCGGCGACGTCGGCGCGATGGCCGAGGCGTTCGAGCTGGAGCATGGCGACGCGTTGGTTGACGATGTTATCCTCGGCCACGAGGATGCGGAGTTTGCCGGAGGCGACGACGGGTGGCATACCGGGACGCCGGGCGCGCACCGGGGTGGGGGCCCGGTCGGCGAGGACGTTGACCAGTGCATCGTGGAGCTGGCTTTGCTTCACGGGTTTCATGAGGGTGAGGGCGATGCCGGCTTCGGCGAGCTCAGCGGGCGGAATGGTGCGACCCATCGAGGAGAGGATGAGCATCTTCACGTGGGAAAGCGCGGGATCCGTATGGATGTGGCGTGCCAGGGTGAGGCCGTCCATGTTTGGCATCTGCATGTCGAGCAGGGCGGCGTCGAAAGGCTCGCGGCCGGCCGCGCGAAGTTTTTCGAGCGCATCCTGGCCGGAGGAGGCGGAGGCGTGCTTGACGTGCCAGTTGGCGAGCTGGCGCTCGAAAATTTCGCGGTTGGTGGCGTTGTCGTCCACGATGAGAACGTGGCTGCCGGCGATCTCGGCGCGCCGGTGGACGACCTTGGCGGTCTCGGGCTGAAGGGCGATTTGCGTGGTGAACCAGAAGGTGGAACCGTGGCCGGGGTTGCTTTCGACGCCGATCTCGCCGTGCATGAGGTGGACGAGCTGCTTGCAGATGGCGAGGCCGAGGCCGGTGCCGCCGTATTTGCGCGTGGTGGAGCCGTCGGCCTGCGTAAAGGGCTGGAACAACTTTGCCTGCGCTTCCGGCGGGATGCCGATGCCGGTGTCGGTGACGGCAAAGCGCAGCGTGGCGACGCGACCGGCCTCGGCGACCTTGGCGACGCGCACGACAACTTCGCCCTTTTCGGTAAACTTGATGGCGTTGTTGACGAGGTTGAGCAGGATCTGGCGCAGGCGGCCGGGGTCGCCGCAGAGCTGGGTGGGGGTGTTTTCCGCGATGAGGTAAGCGAGTTCGAGGCCCTGGCCGTAGGCTTTTTCGGCGAGCAATTCGAGGGTGCCCTCGACCGGGTCGTGCAGGTCGAAGTTGATCGTTTCGATGGTGAGCTGGCCGGCCTCGATTTTGGAAAAATCGAGGATGTCATTGATGACGGTGAGCAAGGCCTCGCTGCTGGTGCGCACGGTGTCGGTGAAGCTGCGCTGGTCGGTGGTGAGGTCGGTGTCGAGGAGCAGGCCGGTCATGCCGATAATGGCATTGAGGGGCGTGCGGATCTCGTGCGACATGTTGGCGAGGAACTCGGACTTGAGGCGCACGGATTCCTGCGCGGCCGTGGCGGCATCGCGCAGGGCCTGGTCGGCTTTTTTTCGGTCGGAGATGTTGCTGGCCACGCCGAAATAGCCGGTGATATGGCCGCGTTTGTTGCGCAGGGCCGTGACGGAAAGCCAGACGGGAAAGCGCGACCCGTCCTTACGAACATAGCTCCACTCGCGCTCGTCCACGGTGCTGAGGCTGGCGCGGACTTTTTCCACGAACACATCGAAGCCGGGTTTGATTTTCAGGCCGAGGGCGGCGGAGAGTTCGCGGGCGTAGGCTTCGATTTCGGCGGGGTCATGGAAACAGACGAGCGTTTTGAGGCCGATCAGTTCATCGGCGCGCCAGCCCAGCCAGCGTTCGGCCGTGGGGTTAAAGGAACGAATGATACCGGCGGAATTGGTGGAGATGACGGCGACATTGGCGTTTTGGAGGATGCCGGTTTGCAGGGCGGTTATTTCATGCAGGCGCGCCTGGGAGCGGCGGTGGGCGTAGAAGAGCCAGCCGACGACGACGACCAGCCCGAAGCTGATCGCGCTAATGACCAGCAAACTTATGCGCTGGCTGGCGGCCTCCAAATTATAAAGCGCGATGCAAGTGCTCAAGAGAGCCAGTCCAACCACCAGGAAAAATATGAAGGCGGAAACTGGAGGCTTCGTGGAAGTGGGCATCAGGGAAAAGCAGGCGACAGAGGTTTGCGTTTAAGCTTTCGCAGAGCAATGCAAGTTTTAGCAAGACGGTTCGCTGTAACCGGCGGCTAGAGGTCGAGCGCAAAGACGCGCACGGGGGCGGCGCGGCCTTTGACGGTGATTTCACCCCGGTCGCGGGTCGCGTAGCGGTCGTGGGCGGCGCGCAGCGTGGATTCGCTCACGAGCAGGTCGGCGCCGAGGTCGCGCGTGGCGGATTCGATGCGCTTGGCGAGGTTCACGCCGTCGCCGATGACGGTATAATTGAGGCGCGCGGCGGTGCCGATGTTGCCCGCGATGACGTGCGCGGTGTTGAGGCCGATGCCGCAGGCGATGGCGGGCTGGCCTTTGGCGGCGAGCTCGCGGTTGAGCGCGGCGAGCGCCTGGCGCATGCCGAGCGCGGCGCGCAGCGCCTGGTCGGCGGCATCGGGCAGCGCTTGGGGCGTGCCGAAGAGGGCCATGATTTCGTCACCGACAAACTTGTCCACGATGCCGCCGCGACTTTCAATTTCCGGCACCAGGCGTTCGAAGCAGCGGTTGAGGAGGCGGAGCAACTGATCAGGCGGGAGCCGTTCGGAGAGCGTGGTGAAGCCGCGCAGGTCGGCGAAAAGAACGGTGACTTCGCGCAGCACGCCGCCGAGCTCGCCGTGGTGGCGCATCTCGGCCGCGACTTGCGGGGAGAGGCCTTTGTTCACGAGGTCGCGGTCGAGCTCGGCTTCGGCCAGGCGGTCGCTCATGCGATTGAGCGCCGTGGCGAGCTGGCCGAGCTCGTCGTCGCGGTCCAGTTGAATTTTGGTTTTGTAGTCGGGCCGCGCGATGACTTCGGTGTGCGCGGCGAGCTGGCGCACGGGCTCGCTGACGTCGCGGGCGAAGCGGATGCCGGCGAGCGCGCCAAGGGCGAGGAACAGCAGGCCGATCTCCAGCAGGAATTTTTGCAAGGCGCGCGTCGGCGCGAGCTTCTCGTCCAGGGAATAGGCGAGGAGCATGGTAGTGTGTGAGCCGTCGATGCCTTCAATCGCCGACTGCTGCGTGAAATAAAGCACGCCGAGGATTTCGCGCCGCATGGTTGTTTCGATTTTCGACGTTTGGTCGCGGCTGAACTGGGCGAGCAACGCGGGCTTGGTCTCCGGGGGCAGGGTGGTGACGACGAAGTTGTGGGGGCCGTTGATGAACGCGACCTCGACGCGGCTGAGCTGTTTCAGATCCTGCGCGACCTTCTGGTCGAT
>DASYOA010000003.1:0-4109 GCA_036008265.1 Opitutaceae bacterium | reverse complement strand
GGTTCCGTTTTTGATACGGAAAATGTCGTCACATTTGGGGACGATTTCAAAACCCACGTGAGCGTGGCGGTGTTCGCGCAGGACACCACGCAGCACTGGGAAAACGAGACGCGCGGCCGCCAGGACTACCTGGTCTATTTTTTCAGCACTTATGTGATGCCTGATTTTCAACAGCGCGCGCCCGGCGCAAAAATCGAAAGCGCCCGGTTCCTGCCCGGCATGCAGGACGGCGCGCTCATCGTTTACACGTTGTTGCCCGGCGGCTCGATGTTTGCCGACCGCGTTTCCCTGACCGGGGAGCCCGACCCTTCGCTCGTGGCCAAGCGCGGCAACCTGCTCTTCGTGAAAAACGACCACGTTTTTGTCATCAGCACGGAACTCGCCGAGCGCGTGCTCGAACACAGCACCTACCATAAAACCACCGCCGAGGAGGATGCGTTGCTGCGCACCCGCCTGCTCGGCCTGCTGGGCAGCATCGAGTTTTCCAGCCCGCCGGGATCATCGGACAACAAGTAAATTTCCGCTCGCTCACCGGTGACCGACGCGCCATGCCGGGATCATGACTCTTCAAGAATTTCTCGTCTTTCTCCTCGTCGGCGCACTGGCCGGCTGGCTCAGCGGGCTCATCACCAAAGGCTCCGGTTTCGGCCTGGCGGGCAATGTGATCGTCGGGATCATCGGAGCGTTCCTGGGCGACCTGCTCTTCGGCCTGGTCGGGATCGCGGCCCACGGTTTGCTCGGGCACATTATTTTTGCGGTCGCGGGTGCGCTTCTGTTTGTGTACCTGCTTCGTTTTATCAAAAAATAACCGGTCATGTCCGCTCCCCCGCGCGACCTGCGACGATTCGCGCCCGTGCTCGCCGCCCTCTGCCTGTTGCTGGGCGGCTGCGTTTACCTGCGGCTGTTGGAGGTGAAACACCAGCTCGCCGACTTTGACCACTACTTCGCCGTCGATGAAACCAACGGCCTGACTTTCATCATGCAAAAACCCGTGTTGCTGGTGGACGACATGGCTTTTTTTGAACTGGCGCCCGAATCGACCGCGCAGCTCGGCGCAGCCCTGCGCTGGCACCTGCGCTGGATCAAGGACTATGCCGCGCCTGGCGAACATCCGACGGACTACGAAGTCGAGGCCGACTTCATCTTCGTGGCCGGTAAAATGGCGCGCCTCCATCTCCCTGAGCATATTTTTTCCTTCGTGCAAAAATCGTTTATCCTGCAGGCGCTGCGCTCGCTCGGGCATGCCAGCGTGGACAAGTCGAGCCACAGCGCGCGCGCCACCCTCGACGCCTCCGGCCTCGCGCCACTCACGCGCACCGACCTCCTGCATTTCCTCGGCGCACCGCTCGCTACGCGCGATGAAGGCGGCCACCTTGTGCTGCATTACATCTATCGGGATGTCTGCGCATCGCCGACTCCCGGCAAAATCGACTTCACCTTTACGCTCGATGCGGCCACGCAGTCGGTCGTGCACCTGGAAGGAAAACTGTTTCACGTCGAGGTGCAGTTCGACTGGCCATCAAAAGAAAAGGCTGAAGGGCTGAAAAACTGAAGAGCTGAAGGCGTTGGCCGAAAACTGCGCATCAGCGGAAAGAAAGGTTCAGCCTTTCAGTTCTTCAGCCTTTCAGCTTTTTTACTTCATGCATTGGATTGTCGCCACCCTCGTATCCGCCTTCTTTCTCGGGCTCTACGAGCTTTTCACCAAGCAGGCCGTGCGCGACAACGCCGTGCTGCCCGTGCTCTTTTTCAGCAACGTCTGCAGCACGGCCGTGTGGTCATTGCTGATGGGCCTGCATGCACTGCATCCGGCCGCCCTGCCCGCCAGCCTGGTGGTCGCGTCGCTCACGCCCTTCCAACACCTGCTCCTCGCACTCAAATCGGCCATCGTGGCCGCGTCGTGGACCTGCACCTATTTCGCTGTCAAGCACCTGCCCGTCTCGATCTCCTCGCCCATCCGCGCCACCGGCCCGCTATGGACGCTCCTCGGCGCGCTCATTATTCTCGCGGAACGCCCGACCGGCCTGCAGATGCTAGGGATCGCGACCACGCTGGCCTCATTTGTCGGGCTCTCCTTTGCCGGCGAGCTCGAGGGGATCAATTTTCGCCGGGACCCATGGATCGGCTGGCTGGTGGCCGGCACCATGCTCAATGGCGTCAGTTCCCTCTACGACAAATACCTGATCGGCCAATGCGGCTTTTCCGCCGCGACCGTACAGGCGTGGTTCTCGATCTATCTCGCCCTGCTTTTCCTGCCGCTGGCCATCGGCTGGAAACGCCGCTGGTGGCCCCGCCACGAATTTCACTGGCGCTGGGGCATCCCGCTGCTTTCGGGCGCGCTGCTGGTGTCAGACTTCGTTTATTTTCAGGCGCTGCACGACCCCCATGCGCTCATCTCGCTCGTGGCGAGCCTGCGGCGCAGCAGCATGCTCGTGGCCTTCACGGGCGGGATGCTCTTCTTCGGCGAAAAAAACGGCCCCCAGAAACTCCCCGCCGTCCTGTCCTCGGCGTGCTCGCCGGCATCGTGCTGACCGTGCTGGGCTGACGCGCAACGGTCAGTCGTTTCGCAGGCGCGCCACTTCTTCCTGCGCCTGGTTGAGCTTTTCCAGCGCTTCCACGATGGCATAGCCGGCTTCCCCGGAAAAATGGTGCACGTCGCCCGCGATGGTCGCGAGCGTGGCCCGCACCATCTGCAGGTCCTCGTCGAGGGCCTGTACTCTCATTAAAGTTCGCTCTTCCATGCTGTGGTCAGACGCGTACTCGGCAAAATAGTTTCCTGTTTTGTTTTAAATTTATTTCGCGCTGCGCCAGTGACTACAAAAGCTTCAAAGTCTTCGCTATCGCTTGGCGTAATTCTGCAAATCGCAGCGCGGGCAAGGCGCCGAGTTTACGCTCCGAGCGCGCCAAGGAGACCGGCTGGATTTGCTGCAAATGAAACACACCCGGCTTTAGAAACGGCACCTTGACTGGAAACTCCCATCGGTTGCCTCGCACAGCAGTCGTATGCGGGACAATGATAATCAAGGCCAGTTCGTCGTCCGCCGGAAAGTCGCTCAGAATCAGGCAGGGCCGCATTTTTGCCGCCAACCCAAGATCTATCATCCAGATTTCACTGGGACTGGTAACGACTGCCATCGTCCTCAGCCTCCATCACATCGAGCATCTTAAAGTTGGCATCCGCCCGGCGATCGGAATCGGCAAGCAATTGCGCCTCATTTTCCAATTCGATGATGCGACGGGCCACCGCACGGCGCTCTTTGTGTGTCAGCTTTGGCAACTGGGCAATAATTTCGGCCGAGCTCATACCCTAAGTATAGCAGCGAAACAGACGCTTGCCAGAAAGAAACCGTGCTTTGTACGAGTGACCCTTATGCTTTTTTAGCTAATCATCCACACCACGTTACATGTGGTCGATGATGTTTGTGCCAAACTCACTGCATCCATCCTTCGCACAAGGCTTCGGAGGATTCCGTTTTATCAAAGGAAATCTCCGATTGAGTAACGCCTGCCATACCTTACATGTGGGCAATAATGTTGTCGCCGAAGGCCGAACACTTGATCTCGGTCGCGCCGTCCATCTGGCGGGCGAAGTCGTAGGTGACTTTCTTCGAGCCGATGGCGCCGTTGAGGCCTTTGAGGAGCAGGTCCGCCGCCTCGGTCCAGCCGAGGTAGCGCAGCATCATTTCGCCGGAGAGCACGACGGAGCCGGGATTGACCATGTCTTTGTTGGCGTACTTCGGCGCTGTGCCGTGCGTGGCCTCGAAGATGGCATGGCCGGTCAGGTAATTGATGTTGCCGCCGGGCGCGATACCGATGCCGCCGACCTGCGCCGCCAGCGCGTCGGAGAGGTAGTCGCCGTTGAGGTTGAGTGTGGCAATGACGTCGAAGTCCGTCGGGCGCGTGAGCACCTGCTGGAGCGCGATGTCGGCAATGGCATCCTTGATGACGAGGCCGGCGCCGGGTTTGCCGTCGGGAATCCTGCACCACGGGCCGCCGTCGATCTCGACTGCGCCAAATTCGCTCTTGGCCAGTTCGTAGCTCCAGTCGCGAAACGCGCCCTCGGTGAACTTCATGATGTTGCCCTTGTGGACAATCGTCAGGGATTTCTTCTT
>DASYOA010000002.1:0-7695 GCA_036008265.1 Opitutaceae bacterium | reverse complement strand
TCTTCTGCGTTGCGCCCGGGTATCGGCGTTGATGCGGTCATTAACGACAAAACAGGCAATGAAATATGGAAGCAGAGATCGATAATAAAGGTATTTGCTTCCTCCGTTCCCAAACACACTCGGGAAGAGATGGAGGCCAATCCGAGCCTTTTCAAAGAAGCCTGTGAAAGGGAAGCTCAGATGGCTGTAAAAGAGCTGCTGGACGACCTTGAAAAGCCGTAATGGACTAGCTTCTAGCTTTTCTTTGGATTCCATAACCATGTCTGTCGACGCCCGCGAAAGATTCATCGGTTTGCTCCGTGCCGCCGCCGGCGACGGCACGCTGGTCAAGCTCACCTTGGGGAAACCGCGCCCCGGCACCGCCGAGCCGTCGCTCAAGAATCTTTTCGTCCGTCCGGTCACGCTCAAAAGCGGCCCGCACCTCAGCTTCGTCTGGCGTCACGCCACCCGCGACATCACGAAAAACTTTCCGCCCGCCGAAGCCCTCGCGCAGCTCGAACCGCTCATCGGCACGACGTTTCTCGATGCGCACCTGTTTACTCCCGCAGAGACCGCCCAGCTTGAAACTGGCGACGACGGCCACGGTCACCTGCGGGTGAAAGCGCTTTCCACTGCACCGACGCTAACGGCGGAAACCCACGACCGGGCTAAGGCCCACCTCATTCCCGCCGATGCACCGTGGTTGCGCGCCCTGGGCGTGACCGACGAGCGCGGCCGCCCGCGCACCGGCATGGCCGACAAATTCCGCCAGATCGAAAAGTTCGCCGAGCTGCTGACCCATCTCCTCGCGGAGGCAAACCTTCCGGACAACCGCGAACTGTCCGTCACCGACATGGGCAGCGGCAAAGGCTACCTCACCTTCGCCACGGCCGCGCTGCTCGGCCCGCGTGCCCGCGTGCGCGGCATCGAATGCCGCCACGAGCTGGTCGAGCTTTGCAACCGCGTCGCCCGCGACACGAATTTTTCCAACCTCGAGTTTATCACCGGCGACATCACTGGCGCCACGCTGCCCGGCCGCCTCGACGTGCTCATCGCGCTCCACGCCTGTGACACGGCGACGGACGACGCCCTCGCCCGCGGCATCGCTGCCGGTACGGCACTCCTCGTCGTCGCGCCCTGCTGCCAGAAGGAACTTCGCCCGCAACTGACCGCGCCAGCCGTCCTCGCACCCGCCCTGCGGCATGGAATTTTCCAGGAGCGCCACGCCGAGTTCGCCACCGACGCCTTGCGTGCGCTCCTGCTCGAATGGGCCGGTTACCGCACCAAGGTCTTCGAGTTTATCTCCACCGATCACACCGCAAAGAACGTGATGATCGTCGCCGAAAAATCCTCTGCGCCCGGCGATGCCGGCACCGCAAAGAAAATTCGGGCATTCGCGCAATTTTACGGCATCCGTCAGCAACGCCTGGCCCAGCACCTCGGTTTCGCGTTCACGCCGGCCGCCGATACCTTTGTGCCGACTGACGACGCCAAGCGGGGTGAGGGCACCCCGCCCACAAAACTGGATTCTTCGCTTCGCTCAGAATGACAAACCATTTTCAAGACACGCCTTAATCGCTCTAACATGACCCTTAAAAATCTCGATTGGCGGGCGCTCGACCGGTTGCGCGACGGTTTCCTCAACGGCACCGCCGCGAACGGCCCTTACTGGCAATCAGCCAGCGACCTCGCCGCCTACGATCTGACCTTCGGCGAACGCATCGGCTGGAAATGGGACGCCGTGCTGCACGAGCTGCGACTGCGCGGCTGGACGCCTCCCGCCAATGCCACCGTGCTCGACTGGGGCTGCGGCAGCGGCGTTGCCGGACGGCGCGTGGTGGCTTTTTTCGGCGCGGAAAAATTTTCCGCCCTGCACCTGCACGATCACTCGCCGGAGGCCGTTGAATTCGCCGCCCGGGCTGCGCGCGCGAAATTTCCCACCGTGGGCGTCCCGCGCTGGCGCCCGGACAGCGATCCCATCGGGCTGCTTGTGCTCAGCCACGTCCTGAACGAACTTTCGCCGGAAACCCGCACCGAGCTGCTCGTCCTCGCGCGGCGCGCGACGTCCATCCTCTGGGTTGAACCCGGCACGCACGCCGACAGCCGCGCGCTTCAACAAATCCGCGAGGAATTGCGCACGGAGTTTCATGTGGTCGCACCCTGCACGCATCAGACCGCGTGCGGCCTGCTCGCGCCCGGCCGCGAACACGACTGGTGCCACCATTTCGCGCCGCCGCCACCCGAGGCCTTTACCGATGGCAACTGGGTGAAATTTGGCCAGCGCGCCAGCATCGACCTGCGCAGCGTGCCCTACAGTTTCCTGGCCTTGGACAAGCGCGCCAACGCCGCCCCGCCCGCCGATGGCCTTTCGCGCATCATCGGCCGGCCCAAATATTTCAAGGGCTACGTGCGCTTTCTCAATTGCGACGCCACCGGCATCGCCGAGCTGATGTTGCAAAAACGCGACGACCCCGCGCTCTTCAAGCAACTCGATCGTGAACGCGGCCCCCTCGTCTATCGCTGGCGCCGCGAAGGCAACCGCGCCCTCAACGGCGAACACCTTGAGCTTCCCACGTCCTCCTTCGCCAAGGCTCCGGAGGACAGGCCCAACGAGGATCAGCAAACTCCGAACGCCGAACCGTAAACCCTGAACTTTGAATCTGGAGCCTTGAACCGCCGAAGGCCACCCCCGCTCTTGACTCCGGGCGGCTAGCCTGAATCCTTGACCTTTCTCCTTTTAACCATGGGCCAACAATTCAATAAAGTCATCAAACGTAAACGTCGTGCCGCCTACCTCAAGCGCCGCAAGGCCCGCGAGCAGGCTGCGGCCAAGAAAAAGTAAGGTCGCGTCCGCGTCTTCGTCCCACGCCACCGCGGCCCGCGCCGCGGTTTTTTCGTCATTGAACCGCCCGCGCACCGTCACGCACTTTTCATGATCAAGGTCAGTCTCATCTCCCTCGGCTGCGCGAAGAACCTCGTGGACAGCGAAATCATGGTCGGCCACCTGCACCAGGCCGGCATGAAGGTCGTGCCCGAGGCGGACCAGGCCGACGTGGTCATCGTCAATACCTGCTCGTTCATCGATTCGTCCAAGGAAGAATCGATCAGCCACATCTTCGAGGTGCATCAGAACCGCGGGCTGCGCAAACGCCGCAAGGAACAGAAGCTGATCGTCGCCGGCTGCATGTCGCAGCGCTTCGCCAAGGACCTGCCCGGCGAAATGCCCGAGGTGGACGCCTTTATCGGCCTCGACCAGCTCACGAAGATCGCGCCCATCATCGAGGAAATTTACGCGAAGGAACGCGGCAAAAAGGAAGCGCCCATGTCTTTCATCGAGGGGCGCTCCACCTACATCCCCGACTACGATACGCCGCGGTTCCGCCTCACGCCGAAGCATTTTGCCTACGTGAAAATCGCCGAGGGCTGCAACCATCCCTGCACCTTCTGCATCATCCCGCAGATTCGCGGCCGGCACCGCAGCCGCACCGTCGCCAGCGTCGTCGCCGAGGCACGCCAGCTCGTCGCAGAGGGCGTGAAGGAGCTGAACCTGATTTCGCAGGACACGACGTTCTTCGGCATGGACACCTGGGAGCAGCGGCCGAACCCGCGCACACCCGTCGATTCCTCCCGCGGTGACGCGCTCACCACCCTGCTGCGCGAGCTCAACGCCATCGAGGGCGATTTCTGGATCCGCCTGCTTTACACCCACCCCGCGCACTGGAGCGACGAGCTCATCGCCACCATCGCCGACTGCCCGAAAGTCGCCCGCTACGTCGACATGCCGCTGCAGCACATCAGCGACCACATGCTGACGACGATGCAGCGCGAAACGAGCGGCGACTACATTCGCGACCTGGTGCGGCGCATCCGCGCCGGCATCCCGGGCATCGCCCTGCGCACGACGTTCATCGCGGGCTTTCCCGGCGAGACCGAGGCCGACGTGGACGAGTTGTGCGATTTTATCCGCGAGGCAAAATTCGAGCGCCTCGGCGTCTTCCGCTATTCGCAGGAAGACGGCACGCGCGCGGCCAAGATGGCCGCTCAAATTTCCGCCAAGGAAAAAGAGCAACGCTGGCACCGCCTGATGGCTCTGCAAAAGGACATCGCCGCCCAGGTCAGCGCGGCCCAGGTCGGCCACATCCTCAAGGTGCTCGTCGAAGAACCCGGCGTCGCCCGCGGCGAAGCGGATGCGCCGGACATCGACGGCCGCGTTTACGTGCCGCGCGAACTGCCGGTGAGCGAATTCGCCGAGGTTAAAATCACCGGCTACCACGATTACGATTTGCTCGCGCTGCCCGTGGGCGAACAGCCCGCGAAATTCAAAATCCCAAAACAGGCCCAATAGTTTTTTGACCGCGGATGACACAGATAGACACGGATCGGGAAATTGTAGCCGGGGTCGTTGACCCCGGCCCGGCTTCAGCGAGGCCGGCTACATCTTAATCCTATCCTCCCGCCTCCACCATCCATGCTAATCCGCGCCATCCGCGGTGAAATAAAAATGGATAAACCATGAGCCCCGCCTTCAAAGAATGGCATGTCATCGTTGAGGCGCTCGGCGTGGGCGAACAAATTCTGATCCTGCGCAAGGGCGGCATCGCCGAGGATGGCGGCGGGTTTGAAGTGAAAGCCGCAAAGTTCTGGCTGTTCCCGACGCACTTTCACGAACAACTCGCCAAAACCAAGCCTGCGGCCAAAAAGTTTTTTACCCGTGTGGGCGGGGCGTCCCCTGGGCTTCGTAGCCCTGAGCCTGTGGAACGGGGCGAAGAAGGCCCACCCCGCAATGATTCAATTATCCATCTCCACTACTTTGCCGAAGTCGTGCAGCAGGTCTTTTTGTCCGACTGGGCCGCCGTCGCCCGGCTCGACGCGTTTCACCTCTGGTCAGAAGAAACGATTCGCGAACGGTTCAACTGGGCTCAACCGCCGGGATTGCACGCATTCGCCGTGCACGTGCACCGGCTGATGCAACCTGCCCCGCTCGAGGTCACCCCGGAAATGAGCGGCTGCAAATCGTGGATCGATGTGCCGCTCGATTTCGCCGCGCCCGCCAGCGAGCCGGTGCTTAATGACGCCGCGTTCGCTGAAAAACTTGAGGAGCTGAAAATTATTTAACCGCGGATTACGCGGATAAACACTGATGAACTCAAATTTCCATTTGTAACGTATTATATTACAAACGAACAGACCCACTGCTTTGTTTGTAACGTATCACGTTACAAATGAGATTCCTCGCACGGCTCGGAATGACAAAACATCCATCCGTGCATATCCGTGTTATCCGTGGTGGATCGATTTTGCCGCCGCCGCGGTAAATTTCGGAATAATCCCATCGAACGATCCGTTGGTGAAAAACACCACCACGCGCGAATGCCCTGACGCCGCCAGCGCATCAGCCGAGAGTTTTTCCAGGAGCGCCTGGTTGTCGGCAAAGGCATGGGCGCGTACCTTCTGCGTCCCGAGCTGGTGGACGACGGCGCCAGTGTCGAAGCGCTCGTCGGCGGCGAGCTTTTCCGCGCGGTTGACCGCACCGAGATAAACCTCGTCGGCCAGCGCCAGCGCGAGCGCGAAGCCCGCCTGCAGCGCCTTGGTGCGCGCGGTGTTGCTGCGCGGCTCGAAGACGGCCGTGAGCGTCGCGCCCGGGAAGCGCGCGCGAAACGAACGCAGCGTCTCGGCCAGCGCCGTGGGATGGTGGCCGAAATCCTCGATGATGGTCAGCCGGGGCGTGGCCGCCAAAATTTCCTGGCGGCGCTTCACACCGCGAAAACGCGACAAAGCATCAAGTTTAAGTAAGTCCGGCAGATTCGGCAGGTGGAGCGCGGCGTCCCCGACACGCTCAGAACGCGCCGGGACGGCGCGTTCCACCTTTTCAGCGCCCGACTTTTCACCAGCAAGCGCAAGGCCCGCCGCACAGGCCGCCATCGCCGCGTTGCGCGCGTTGAACAAACCGGGTTGCGACCAGCGCACTTCGCCCCACGGCGTGCCGCGCCACACGAGCCGGAAACTCGCCCCGGCCGCCGCCTCGGCGAAATCGACGATCCGCAGGTCATTTTCCCTGCCCGTGCCCACGCTCACGACCCGCGTCCACGGCAGCGGGCCGAGCGCGCGGAGGTTTTCATCGTCGCCATTCATCACGATAAAACCGTGGCGCGGGACGATGCGCGTGAGATGGCTGAACGTGCGCTGCACGTCGGCCAGGTCGCGGAAGATATCGGCGTGGTCGAACTCGAGGTTGTTGAGCACGGCGATGTGCGGCGCGTAGTGGATAAATTTGCTGCGCTTGTCGAAAAACGCGCTGTCGTATTCGTCGCCCTCGATCACAAACGGATCGGCCGCCGCGCCGAGATGGCTGCCGGTGGGCGGATCGTACGGCACGCCGCCGATGAGATAGCCGGGATCGCGGCCGTTTTCGCGCAGCAAAAACGCCGCGAGCGAAGTCGTGGTGGTTTTCCCGTGCGTGCCGCAGACGACGAGGTTGCGGCGGTTTTTTAAAACAAATTCGTACAACATCGCCGGCAGGGACGTGAACGGCAGCGCGCGGGTATCGAGCAGCCACTCGATCTCGGGATGGCCGCGGCTCATGGCGTTGCCGATGACGACGAGGTCGGGCGCGAGTTTTGCGAGGCGCGCAGGATCGTAGCCCTCGTGCACGGTGATGCCGGCCCCGGCCAGCACGTGGCTCATCGGCGGATAGACGCCCGCGTCGGCGCCGAGCACCTCGTGCCCGGCGGCGCGCGCGAGCAACGCGGCGTTGCCCATCGCCGTGCCGCCGATGCCCATGAAGTAAATTTTCATTTTCGCAGGGATTTAACTAAGAAGGGAGCGTTATGGCCATAAGGCTAATAATGAAAATACCGTTCTTTCCAACGCTTTCATCAGGATCGCAAGGCTTCTTCCATTGGGTGCCATCTTTCACCCTTGTGGAAGGACGAGCGGACTTGACTGCACCCGCTTTTTTGCCCGCTGTGGTCAGATGCAGCGTTCAGCCGGCTTGGATTTGATGCGGGCAGTGGCGATTTCCCTGGTGCTGCTTGATCACTTTCTCGATTTCTCGCATGTGCAGTTGCCCTGGCCTCGGTTGATTCATGGATGGAGCTGGATCGGGGTGGATATTTTTTTCGCCTTAAGCGGCTTTCTGATTGGGCGGATATTGCTCAAGCTCGACTTCCAAGTAACCGCCTCGCGGACGTTGTTCGGGTTTTGGATCCGCCGGTGGCTAAGAACATTGCCCGTTTATTATGTCCTGCTGTTGGTGCGACTGCTCGTCGTGATGGGCTGCTTGCACCTGGGCTGGAAAACATTTCGCATTCTTCCGCCCTATTTTGCCTTCCTGCAATGCTGGGCCTGGCCCATTCGGCCCTTTTTTGGGAAGTATTGGTTTTTTGCAGAAACCTGGTCGCTCGCGGTTGAGGAGTGGTTCTACCTTTTCTTTCCTTTGCTGCTGGTGGGGCTGATCTACAGTGGAATAAAACCCATCAAGGCTTTCATCCTGGCCAGCGTCACGATGCTGGTTTTGCCAACCCTGCTAAGACTTTTTGTTGCGCCAGCTTCGCCAACAAGCTGGACCATTGAAATCTACATGGTGACAATCTATCGTTTAGACAGCATCGCTTTCGGCCTGCTCGCTGCGGTCCTCAGTGCAGCATGCGTCTCATCCTGGGCCCGCTTCCGCTGGGTGGCCTTGGTTTCTGGCCTGGCGCTTCTTTGGTTGGACCA
>DASYOA010000001.1:0-2411 GCA_036008265.1 Opitutaceae bacterium | reverse complement strand
CGAGCAGCTGCAGTTTCGCCGGGAGGCCAAGTCGGCGGTGCCGGAACGCGTCGGGGCGGTGTATGACATGGCGTTCGACAACCAGGGCGGGCGGCGCATGTGGTTTTTCAACCGCTACAGCCAGTTTACGCAGCATGGCTATGGGGTCAGCGTGTCTGAACTCGACGGGCAACGGAGGGAAACCAAGCGGTTGCTGGCGGGCGAGGCGTGGTTCGATCCGGCGCGGCCGGCGTGGGTGTTTCGCCGCGGGCGTGAACTGGGTTTTAATGTGGAAACGGGGGTGCAAACCAGCTCGGTGCCATTTGATGAAAAACTGGAGCCCGGCTACGACGAGGATCCAAAGTTGATGCTGCTGGTCGATCAGCGACCGATCGATTTGTCGTTCTTCGAGCTGCGGCGGGTGATCGACTACTACAAGGCCGATGAAAATACCAAAGGCATCATTTATGCCGTGCGTTATTTCGGGCTGCTGGCGGACATGTTTGGGCCGCTCATCGTCATTGGCATCGCGGTGCCTTTTGCGATGTCGGGGGTGCGGGTGAACCCGGCGGTGGGCGTGTCGAAGTCGATCGGGTTGTTCCTGCTTTACTACGTGCTGAATAATTTTGCGACGTCACTGGCGACCCAACAACTCATGTCGCCCGTGATGGCGGCGTGGCTGCCAAATCTCGGCATGGCCGCACTGGCGGCCTGGCTGTTTGCACGCATGCGGTGAGTGCCCTCGCCAAAGGTAGGGCCCGTGGCCCATCAACGGGCCTAAACCAACGGGCGGCGACAAGTGCGAAGCCTTGTCGGCTGAGGCAGGCCGCCCCTACCGGTCTGAATCCCTAATGCAGGGTGCCGCTGGCTGATGTGCTTTCGCCGCCCGCACGTACCAGCACGGTGTAAGAATTGAGGTTGCGTCCTTCAGGCGAAACGAAAAACACATCGCGGTAATCACCGCGGGGAATATCGAGCTTGTAGAAAATGGGGCGCTCGGGCTCAGCGCTTTCCGCCGTGCGGAAAGAGCAGGCGACCTCGCTGGGCAGGGGGCCGTCAGTGACGTTGCGAATGCGCGTCCAAATGCGCACCTGGCCGTTGTCGAGCGGGTGGGCCTCGATGCGGTCGATTGCGACGAGAATGGTGTGGGCCCGCGAGACCGAGGTATCGAGCGGCACGAGAACGATGCCCGTCCAGTCGTGCATGACGAGATCGGTCGTGACACCGTCAGCGGTCAGGCCCTTGGTCGGCGGGCGGTTTGGGTCGACGATTTTGTAATCGTTGGTTGTTTGTTCGTCATCGGTCGAGGTGGCTGCTGGCGCGTCGCCTTTGGATGCGGGGGCAGACGGTGCGAGCACTTTGGGTGCGGTGCCAGTCGGCGAGAGCGAGGCCAGCGCTTGGGGAAACGCGGTCGCGGGGTCGATTTTGTGCGGGAGGATGGCCGGCAAATTCGGTTGCGTGAGGCGGGCGACCACGCTCTCCGGCGTGGGCGGCGGCAGGGCCGATGAGGCCGGCGGCGGTGGCGGGGTTTTATTACAGCCGGCCGACAGCGCGATGAATGCGGTACTCGCGGCGTACAGTAAAAAGGGGTGTTTCATGATGGGATACGTGAAGGGAAACCACGCCGGGTGGTTCTCAGGTTAAGGGCGAAAGCTTTCCGAGCAAAGCCAGGTTACGCCGATTACACGGATTTACCAACCGTTTATAACCATGCAGAAAATGAGATGCAAAACGCTCCGCGCAGCATACTGCGCTTCGCCGGAAAAGCCAGTATGGAGTGGCGAAGTTCGCGATCCTGCGCAGGCGGACTGGGAGCCTACGGTGTGATTGGCGATTTGGCGGCGCTATCCACCGGCTGCAAGGTGAGCACGTGCGTCTCGATTTTGCCGTTGAGTCGCAGGGTGACGGTCACCGGGATATTCAACGACGTCACGCCGAGGCGGGAAATCATGGGTTCGGCTTCGACCGACTGCCCGGGTGTCAGCGTAACCTGCTCAGGTTGCACGGCGAAATCGCCAAGGTCGGATTTGAAATCGACAATCCCGACGTTGAGCGGATCGCCGGCCGTGCTGGTCAGTTGCAGCCACAAATTGATGGGCGGGAGGGGGCTCTCCGCCCTCCGCGAGCGGATCTCATCGACTATTTCCGGAGTCATTGTTACGTCATCACTCGTGGCGGAATCATCGTCGGGCCCAGGCAGGCCATGGATGGGCGTAGGATGAAAACCACCCCGGCCCCGGCTTTGGTTGAGCATGATTTCGGCCAGGAGACTTCCATTAAAAAAAGTGCCTTTCGCCATCATCAGTGGCAGGGGCTTGCCGTTTGGACCAAGCGGGACAACTGGCTCGGATTCGAGTTTTGGTCCGCCTCCGCAGCCGGCGAGGAAAAAAGACAGCGCGAACGCGAACGCGACGGAGGGGATGAAGCGGAAA